>JBIKSW010000096.1:0-4073 GCA_044348415.1 Candidatus Nanopelagicales bacterium | reverse complement strand
ATCTGTAATGTCCTTGGACTAGTTGCGCGACAGAGTTAGGCCTAAACTCAAACTATGAAGCAGCCAGTCATTGGACTCACCTCGTACCTAGAGCCTGCGAAGTGGGGTGCTTGGGATTTACCTGCTGCTCTGATTCCTTGGAACTATGTGAGCAAATTGCAGTCAGCTGGCGCCTCGGTAGTGATACTTCCGCCTGATGCAAACAATCATGAAGCAATTGCTCGCCTAGACGGACTCGTCATGGCAGGTGGCGCTGACATCGAACCAGCCCACTACGGTGCTGCGCATCAAGAAGGAACCGATAAGCCACGAACCGAACGTGACGCCAGCGAGCTTGGGCTGTATCGCGCAGCACGCGAAGCTAACTTGCCAGTGTTTGGAATATGCCGAGGTTTGCAGATCATGGCAGTTGCTCACGGTGGATCACTTCACCAGCACTTACCTGATTTAGTTGGAAATACTTTGCATCGCGATGCCCCAGGAACGTTTAACGATCATGGCGCCACTTTCACACCCGGCAGTTTGATTGCGGACTTGGTTGGTGCCACTGAAATAACGGTTAACTCAAGTCACCATCAAGCAGTTGACTCCCCTGGTGATTTAACGGTTACTGGTTATGCCGAAGACGGCACTATCGAAGTTTGCGAAGATCCATCTGCTGAGTTCGTATTGGGCGTGCAATGGCACCCAGAATTTAGCAACAATGAAAAGATTTCAGAGAATCTATTCCAAGCATTTGTTAAGGCGTGCGCCAACCGCTAGTTAGCAAGCTCGCTTTTCACTGCAGCAACAAAGTTATCTACATCAGACTGTGTGGTGTCCCATGAGCACATCCAACGAACCTGATTGATCATGTGATCCCAAACATAGAACTTTGCCACGTTCTGTAATGGTTCAATGCTCGCAGCTGGCAAAATCGGAAACAGTGCATTCGCCTGTGGCGGCGTAACCTCAACGCCAGGAATGTCTTTGATTCCCTTGTAAAGTTCCTGTGCCATGGCATTTGAATGCTGGGCATTCTTTAGCCATAAATCACCTTCAAACATTGAAACTAACTGAATCGAAATAAAGCGCATCTTGCTGGCTAATTGCATTGCAGATTTGCGGACATACTTCATGGCTGGAACTAGTTCTGGATTCAAAATCACGGCAGCCTCGGCTCCCATTGCACCGTTCTTAGTGCCACCAAGTGAGACTGCATCCACGCCAGCATCCGTTGTGAACGCCCGCAGCGAGGATCCCAATGAGGCTGCAGCGTTTGAGATTCGGGCGCCATCTAGGTGAATGTACATTCCTAGTGAGTGGGCATGATCTGCCAATGCTTTAACTTCAGCTACTGAATAAACCGTGCCATATTCCGTTGAGTTCGTAATCGAAACAACCTTAGGCTGCGCCCGGTGTTCATTGCCAAAACCCCACGCTTGCTTGTCCACTAATTCAGGAGTTAGCTTTCCGTCTGGTGTTTCTACTTGAAGTAACTTCAGACCAGCAACTTTTTCTGGAGCGCCACCTTCATCAACATTGATGTGCGCACTTGTTGCGCAAACCACTGCTTCCCATGGCTTACACATAGCCTGCAAAGTAATCACGTTTGCACCTGTGCCATTGAATACTGGGAATGCCTCGGCGTCATTTCCGAATTGCTTCTTGATTACACCCGCAAGTTGTTCGGTATAAACGTCATCACCGTATGCAACTTGATGCCCAGCGTTAACATCACCTATCGCCTTAAGAATCTCAGGGTGAATTCCGGCATAGTTGTCACTTGCAAAACCGCGCCAGATACCGTCAACCATAAAATTCCTTAACTTGAAGTTGCTATGAATCTATTGATTTATAGCGGTGTTACGTAAGCGCCGCTGATGCCACCATCAACCAAGAAGTTTGATGCGGTCATGAACGAAGAGTCATCGCTAACTAGGAATGCAACTGCTGCTGCCATTTCCTCAGGTTCGCCAAAGCGACCCATAGGGATATGGACTAGACGACGAGCTGCGCGCTCAACATCCTTAGCAAATAGTTCCTGAAGCAGCGGTGTGTTTACAGGGCCAGGCGACAGAGCATTGATTCGGATACCTTCACGTGCAAACTGCACACCAAGCTCACGAGTCATGGCAAGTACGCCACCTTTAGAAGCGGTGTAAGAAATCTGTGAGGTTGCTGCAGCCATTGTTGCCACGAACGAAGCAGTGTTAACAATTGCGCCCTTACCTTGGCGTTGCATGTAAGGAATAACTTCTTTGCAGCAAAGGTAAACCGAAGTTAAGTTAACTTCTTGAACTCGGCGCCAAGCATCGATACCTGTAGTCAGGATCGAATCGTCATCTGGAGGCGAGATACCAGCGTTGTTGAATGCGATGTCTATAGAACCGTAAGTGTCGAATGCGACTTTGTACATGTTTGCTACATCATCAGCACTAGTCACATCTGCCTTAACAAAGATGCCACCAACTTGAGCTGCAACCTTTTCGCCAGATACTGGGTCAAGGTCAGCAATAACAACTTTCGCGCCTTCTTCGGCTAAACGAATTGCAGTTGCTTTACCAATGCCACTTGATCCGCCGGTTATTACTGCTACGCGGTCTTGTAAACGCTTCACTTACGTCCTGCTTTCGGGTTCAAGCCTAAATTTCTCAGGCAGTTTGAGTTTAGTCCTCAGTGCTTATAAACACGTTCTTGGTTTCGGTAAATGCCTCAATAGCATTTGGCCCTAGCTCGCGCCCAATGCCAGACATCTTGAATCCACCAAACGGAGTCCAGTATCGAACTGCCGAATGAGAGTTAATCGATAGTGCGCCAGAGTCAACTCCTCTAGCCATCCGCAAAGCTCGACCAACGTCTCTAGTCCAAATGGAACCTGCAAGTCCATAGTCAGTGCCATTTGCAAGTGAAATTGCGTGAGCCTCATCCTTAAATGGGACTACGACACAAACTGGTCCGAAAATCTCTTGTTCGTATTGCAAGTCGCCTGGCTTAATTGGTGCCAACACAGTTGGTGGGAACCAAAAGCCTTTGCCTGTCGGCGCCTCACCCTGGAACAAAATCGGTGCACCGTCAGGAACGAATGACTTAACTCGATCGCGCTGAACGGCGCTTATGAGTGGACCCATGTCAGTGTCTTCTGAACTTGGGTCACCTACGCGAACTCCCTTAACCGTTGTTTCAATGTGTGCCAAAACTTCGTCATAAATGCTTTCCTGTACCAAGATCCGCGAGCGAGCACAGCAGTCTTGTCCAGAGTTATCGAATACTGCAAGCGGAGCTGACTTCGCAGCTGCTTCAACATCGGCATCAGCAAAAATAATGGTTGGACTTTTTCCACCAAGCTCAAGGGTCACGCGCTTTAGGCGGTCTGCGCCAGCGCGCATGATTCCCTTACCAACAGGAGTGGAACCAGTGAATACAATTTTTTGCACATCAGGGTGTTCTACTAAATGCTGACCAGCTACTTTTCCAAAGCCAGGAACCACATTCAAAACATTTTCTGGAAGTCCGGCTTCGAGTGCGATTTCTGCTAACCGCATTGCAGTTAGTGGCGTTACTTCGGCCGGCTTCAAAACTACTGTGTTACCAGCGGCAAGCGCTGGCGCAAATCCCCAAGCAGCAATTGGCATTGGGTAATTCCATGGGACGATGATTCCAACAACTCCAAATGGTTCATGGAATGTGATATCAATGCCGCCTGGAACTGGAATTTGTTGGCCAATCAATCTTTCAGCGCCACCTGCGAAATAGTTGAGAACGTTACGCACGTTTTCAACTTCCCAGCGTGCGGTTCCAATTGTGTGGCCTGCTTCAAGTACTTCTAACTGCGCTAACTCTTCCCCGTTTTGCTCAACTAACAGCGCAAACTTTCGCAACACGTTTGCCTTGTGAGCCGGCGCAGTATCTCGCCAAGCCGGCCATGCAGCTTTTGCCTTTGCTACTACTTCGTCAATTTCAGCCGCTGAAGCCATGTGAACTGTCTTTACAACGTCCTCAGTGGCCGGGTTTAAAACATCAAATGTGTCGCTCATAGTTCCTCTAAATTGAGTGATTCGGGTCTATGAAATGAGCGTAGTGGAAAGCGGAAT
>JBIKSW010000095.1:0-4104 GCA_044348415.1 Candidatus Nanopelagicales bacterium | reverse complement strand
GAGTCGCAGGACGGAAAGAACATCGGTCTTTTGTATGAGGCTTTGTATGACCCAGAAAGCTACATGCCAAAGTAATTCATTTGCTACGTTGATTCAATGGAGAGAATAAATCGCCCATTTTCAGGCATCACAACATTTCTGCGCCAAGCACATACTGAAGATCCAGCGGATTATCGAAAGGCCGCGATCGCAATACTGGGTGTGCCATTTGATGAAGGTTCGCCTTTCTTGCCTGGAAGTCGCATGGCTCCCCGAGCAATTCGTGAACACTCGTTAAGATTCCCAGTTTTATCTCCAATTTATGATGTTGATGCAGATGAAACCTATCTTTGGCATGAAATTTCAAACAGTTTGATCGTTGATGCCGGTGACGTTGATGTTCGCCCAGCCAACGCATCCCGAACCTTTGATGTGATTCGCGCACGGGTACAAGATTTTGTAGACACTGGAGTCTTTCCTGTAATCATTGGCGGAGATCACTCCATCACATATCCAGTATTTGAAACATTGAATCAACCTGCTCACGTTATTCAGTTTGATGCCCATCAAGATTGTGATGAAATTACCGAAGACTTAATGCACACAAACTCGCATCCATTCCGTCACATAATCAATATGGACAACTGTTTATCGCTAACTCAAGTTGGAATTCGAGGACTGCGCAATCCGGCAACTTTGTATAACGAAATGAAGGATCTTGGCCACAATGTGGTGAACATGAAACAGGTTCATGATTTAGGACCAGCAGGTATTGCAGCTCTTATTCCAGCAGGTGAACCGGTATACATATCTATAGACATTGATGCGCTAGATATGTCCCTGATACCAGGATGTGTGTCAGGTGAGCCAAATGGCATGACATTCAATGAATTGATCGACTCCTTAAGGGCGATTGTTGAAACGCACCCAGTTATTGGATTCGACTTCGTTGAAATCAACCCCATGCTGGACGTTGGAACTGGAGCCACGTCGTACCTAGGGACAGTAATCGTGGTGACTCTATTAGGAATTATCTGCAATCAACCTCGTTGGCAAGAACACTTAGCGGCTCGAGGGATGCTCTAAAAAACTCGCTTTCATCAGGGATTTTACTGGATTGGATCCAATCTCGCTTCAAATTGGATACAATTTCTAAACGGATGCAAGATCATTGAGTCCGTGAAACTCTTGAGAATCGCCTTGTTGGGGCGATTCGGCGTTGGGATGGGTCATGAAAAACGTAGTTTCGGCAATTACTGAACACGGCAGCGCCCAAGATTTTGCTGGGTTAACACTTCCTGATTCATTCAAAGCGGTCACGATTCACAAAGACGAAGTCGATATGTTTGCCGGCCTTAACACCAAAGAAAAAGACCCACGCAAGTCATTACATATAGATACAGTCCCATTTCCAGAATTAGCACCTGGTGAAGCTTTGATTGCCGTGATGGCATCGAGCATTAACTACAACACAGTGTGGACCTCGATTTTCGAACCAGTATCAACTTTTGGCTTCCTTGAGCGCTATGGCAAGACTCATGAAGACGCGAAGCGCCATGACTTGCCGTATCACATCATCGGAAGCGATGCCTCTGGCGTTGTGCTTCGTGTTGGCCCAGGTGTTAACACTTGGAAACCAGGGGATCGCATTGTTGCGCATTGCTTGAGCGTTGAACTTGAATCACCACTTGGCCACAACGACACCATGCTGGATCCAGAGCAGCGCATCTGGGGATTTGAAACTAATTTCGGTGGCCTTGCGGAATTTGCAATTGTTAAAGCAAATCAATTGCTGCCTAAGCCAGAACATTTAACTTGGGAAGAAGCTGCAACACCAGGACTTGTTAACTCAACTGCGTATCGCCAACTTGTTTCGCGAAATGGTGCTGGGATGAAACAAGGCGATGTGGTTTTGATTTGGGGCGCAACTGGTGGTCTTGGATCCTATGCCACGCAGTACGCACTAAATGGTGGCGCAATTCCAGTTTGTGTTGTTTCCTCGCCAGAAAAAGCTGAGATCTGTCGCAAGATGGGCGCAGAGTTAGTAATCGACCGCAGTGTTGAAGGTTACAAGTTCTGGAAAGACGATGCCACGCAAGATCCAAAGGAATGGAAGCGTCTTGGCAATAAGATTCGCGAGCTAACTGGTGGCGACGATGCTGACATTGTGTTCGAACATCCAGGCCGGGAAACTTTTGGCGCCAGTGTTTATGTTGCGCGCAAGGGTGGCACGATCGTAACTTGCGCTTCAACTAGCGGATTCATGCACGAATACGACAACCGTTATTTATGGATGAACTTAAAGAGCATTGTTGGCTCGCACTTTGCTAATTACCGTGAGGCTTATGAAGCCAATCGCTTGATAGCAAAGGGCCTTGTGCACCCAACGCTGTCAAAGACTTTCACACTCGAAGAATCCGGTCAGGCTGCATACGAAGTTCATCACAACTTGCACCAAGGCAAAGTGGCCGTATTGGCACTGGCTGAAGCACCAGGACTTGGCGTAACTAATCCAGAACTTCGCGCTAAGCACATCGATGCAATCAATCGGTTCCGCCAGGATTAGAGATGACGGACAAACCATGGGTAATGCGCACCTACGCGGGACACTCATCCCCAAAGGAATCAAACGCGCTTTACAAAAAGAATTTAACTAAAGGCCAAACTGGTCTTTCAATTGCTTTTGATCTGCCAACTCAAACTGGTTATGACCCAGATGCAGTGCTTGCTCGCGGGGAAGTTGGCCGGGTTGGTGTGCCAATCGCACACCTAGGTGACATGCGTACTTTGCTTGATGGCATTCCTCTGGCTCAAATGAATACTTCAATGACAATTAATGCCCCCGCGATGTGGTTGCTGGCGCTTTATGTAATTGCGGCTGAAGAACAGGGCGTGGATCAAAAGCTTCTTGCTGGCACGACTCAAAATGACATCATCAAGGAATACTTATCGCGCGGAACATACATTTTCCCGCCGGCCGAATCCATGCGATTGATCTCGGACATGATTTCTTGGAGCGTTGCTAACGCGCCAAAGTGGAATCCAATTAACATTTGCTCGTACCACTTGCAAGAAGCTGGTGCGACTCCGGTTCAAGAACTTTCCTTTGCGCTATCAACTGCAATTTCAGTTCTGGATGCCGTGCGCGACTCGGGGCAAGTTAAGCCTGAAGATTTCCCAGACGTGGTTGCTCGAATGTCGTTCTTTGTAAACGCTGGCATGCGCTTTGTCGAGGAACTTTGCAAGATGCGCGCTTTCACTCAGCTTTGGGATGAGATCACACTTACTCGCTATGGCGTAACAGATGAGAAAAAACGTCGATTCCGTTATGGCGTGCAAGTTAACTCACTAGGCCTAACCGAAAGCCAGCCAGAAAACAATGTGCAGCGCATGGTGATCGAAATGCTGGGCGTGACTTTGTCTAAGTCCGCTCGCGCTCGCGCAGTGCAATTGCCGGCATGGAATGAAGCATTAGGTTTGCCACGTCCGTGGGATCAACAATGGTCACTTCGCATGCAACAAGTTTTGGCGTTTGAAACCGACTTACTTGAATACGAAGACATCTTTGATGGCTCGGCAGTAATCGAGGCCAAGGTTAATGAGTTAATGGATGCAGCTCGCGCCGAGATTGCTCGCATTGATGACATGGGCGGGGTAGTGGCTGCAATCGATGCCGGGTACTTAAAGAGCCAACTGGTTGCTTCGCATGCCACACACCGTCGCAACATTGAATCCGGCGTGCGCACTGTTGTTGGCGTGAATGCTTTCACTGAATCTGAAGCCAGCCCGTTAACTGCCAGCATTACTGATGCAATCATTCATGTTGATCCTGCCGTTGAGCAAGAAGCGGTTACAAGTTTGACGGCATGGCGCGCAGCTCGTGATGAGGCAAAAGCAACAGCAGCTACTGATGCTTTGATCGAAGCGGCAAAGACAAGCGCAAACTTAATGATTCCAACTTTGGAATGTGCTCGCGCTGGCGTGACAACAGGCGAGTGGGCCGATGCACTGCGAAGTGTCTTTGGTCAGTTCCGCGCACCAACTGGTCTTGCCAATGTTCCAGTCGGTGGTGGTAGCGGAGCACTTGCAGCCGTGCGCGATTGTGTAAAGGTAACCGAGCAAGAA
>JBIKSW010000094.1:0-4109 GCA_044348415.1 Candidatus Nanopelagicales bacterium | reverse complement strand
GTGCGATCCCGATACCAAAGTGGCAAGTTGCGAAATCGCGGAACCATCAGTTTTCGGCCGGATCATTGCGCTTACCACTCAACTGGAAGCTTGGGAGGCTTGGTTGTTGAAGGTGGAACCTTCTTGTGTGCAAGCGCGTAAGTCATAACTTTCTTAAATACTGGTCCTGCAATTACGCTTCCGTACGTGCTCGTCTTTGGGTTGTGAATGCTAACGCTCATAACAAGCGCTGGCTTTTCAGCCGGAGCCATTCCAATGAATGAGGATGTGTATCCGCTGTATCCACCACTTGCTTCGTCGTATCTATTTGCAGTGCCGGTCTTGCCGCCAACTCGATAGCCCGGTATTTGTAAATTCTTAGCGGTTCCGTCTGCCGAAACAACACTTTCAAGCATTTCTCGAACCGTCTTTGCAGTGTCTGCACTTACGACCCGAACGCCTTCATCAACTCTGCTTGGCTCGTAAACACCTTCACTGTTTGAGTAACCCGCAATGAGCCGAGGCAGCATGCGAACGCCATCATTAGCAATCGTTGCGAACACGCTAGTGGCCTGAACTGCATTCACCGAGAGACCTTGGCCGAATGCCAAAGTTGGGAACGTAGTAGCCGACCATTCATTTTCATTATTGATGTCAGGCAGTTTGCCAGGACTTTCACCAGGGAAATTCATGCCAGTAGTTTGGCCAACGCCAAACTTCTGCAGGTACTGATACAACTTCTTCTCGCCAATTGACTCAGAAGCCAAAATCGTTCCGATGTTACTTGACTTAGCAAGCACACCTGCCAGAGTAAGTCTCAAAGTTGGATGATCTACGTAATCCTTAAACGAAGTTCCACCTCTGCTTAGGCGATTTTCAACTGTGTACTGGGTGCCTGCATTGGCTCCACCCTCTTCAATAACTGAAGCAAGGGTCATGACTTTACTTGTCGAGCCCGGTTCGAATACGTCAGTCACTGCAGTATTTCGCTTTGACTTATCATCGGTTGCAAAAGGGTTGTTTGGATCAAATGTTGGATACGTAGCCATTGCCAAAATGTTGCCAGTTCCTGGCTCCATGATCACAGCCTCGCCGCCTTCAGCACCCGTAGCTATAACTTGATCCGCCAAAGATTTTTCCAACATAGCTTGCAGATTTGAATCGAGCGTTAGTCGCACTGAAAGACCATTTACTGGATCAATGCTCTGACGTTCACTCGCTGGAATTTCCCGACCATTGACTCGCTCAACTGTGAGTTTGCCGTCTTGTCCCATCAACTGTTCATTGAGACCAAATTCAAGACCGCCAAGTCCAGTGCCTTCGGCGCCAACATATCCAATGACGCTGGCAGCAAGGTTTCCATTTGGATAAACCCGATTGGTGGTCGGTTCGCTGAATACGCCTGGGATACCAAGTTCAGCAACTTGTTTCCAAGTTTCTGGCGTGATTCGCTTTGCTACATAAGAAAATCTTGAATCCACTGTGAGCGCAGCAACTATTGTTTCGACTGGAATTCCAAGAATTGGAGACAAGGCAGCTGCGGTACCAGCTGGATCAGTTATCAACTTTGGATCAACCGTTACATTTCGCGCCATAACTGTTGTCGCAATTGGGACGCCTTCGTTATCAGTAAAGTTTCCACGCAGTGCTGGCAAAGTTAAAGTTTGTAATCTGGAATTCTGGGCGTTAACAGCAAGTTCAGGCCCACGAACTACTTGAAGTTCTACTAATCGCACCATGTACAGCGACATTACGACTAGAAAAATGAAAGTTATAAATCGAATTCGCTTACGTGGGCTCTCAAGCGGAACCATTACCGGGCCAGCTGGAACATAACCTTGCTTTGAGTTCGGACGTCTTTGCGGATCTTGTTGACTTGGTCGCTGAGATGTTGGCGTACTCATTGTGCCGCCGGTACAACAGGTGTTGCTGGTGCAACTGGAGCTACAGGAACAGCCGGTGCAACTGCAGCAACAGGCTTACCCAGAATTTCACGATCTGAAAGTCGAAGGAAAACCGGAGTTTGCGCCGGAACCATTCCCATGTTTTGTGCCGTGATAATCAAGTTGCCTGGAGATTCACCAGCAGCTACTAGGCTCGCGATTCTTTGCTCTTCTGCAGTCATCTGACTTAGTTGAATCTGGAGCGCATATTTTTGAAATGAAGCTTGAGCGGCAAGAGTGTTTATGTAGAGAAGCATCATCATTCCCGAGACAATCATCCCGATAATGACAAATACAAAAGTTCGGCTACTTGCTCGGCCCTGTGGAACTCCAACCGGGATTGCCTGCGCAATTGGCGAGACGATCGGTTTCATCATCGGCTTTACCAATGAGAGTTTTCGCAAAGTGCGAGACTTGCGTGGAATTGGCGCTAGTGCTGGGGTACGGGCTGGTACTGCACTCATGCTGCCACCCCAATTCTTTGAGCGGCGCGTAAGCGAACCGAAGTTGCGCGGGAATTTTCGGTAATCTCGGCATCACTTGCAGGCTCAGACCCGCGAGTTAACAACTGAAGCCAAGGCTTATCGGACTCGGGAATGATTGGCATTTCAATTGGAGTTGTTGATTCCGTACCAATACGAAGCGCGTTCTTTACTATGCGATCTTCAAGTGAGTGATACGACAAGACCACAATTCGGCCATCTAGAGCTAGGCACTCGAGTGCGGCAGGAATTGCCCGTTCCAAAACTGCTAGCTCATCATTGACTTCAATGCGTAGTGCTTGGAAAGTGCGTTTTGCTGGATTGCCACCAGTGCGACGAGTTGCAGCTGGAATCGCATCGCGAACCACTGTTACTAAATGGTCACTATTTGTAAATGGCTTTATTGCTCGCTCGCGAATAATTGCATTTGCAACTCGAGCAGCAAATCGTTCTTCACCATACTCGCGCAGGATTCGAGCCAAGTTTGCAAAGTCATAATTGTTTACGATGTCAGCTGCAGTCTGACCCGTTGTGCCATCCATGCGCATATCAAGGGGTGCATTTCGAGAATAAGTAAATCCGCGCTGATCTTTATCAAGTTGCATTGATGAAACACCTAGATCAAACAGAATTCCTTGAACATGTTCGATGTTGAGGTTTGCTAAAACTTCAGGAATTTCGTCATAAACAGCGAGTGCGAAATCTACGCGTGGTGCGAATCTTGCTAACCGTTCTTGCGACATCGCTAAGGCTTCTGGATCACGATCGATTCCAATAACCCGCAAGTTAGGAAACTCAGTTAGAGCAGATTCGGTATGTCCACCAAGTCCCAAAGTTGCATCTACTAGAACTGCGTTATCAGCACTTATTGCTGGTGCCAATAAATCCAGGCAGCGTTGGCGCAGAACTGGTTCGTGAGTGAACGTAGTCATTACGCCACATCAGATCTTGTTACTGCCTTTAGTCCCTGGCCGTTGGAGAGCCTGGCACCGGGGAAGGTGCGCCAGGATCGAGTCAACGGCCAGAGGCCAAAAGCAGCATCAATTTTTGTTGCTGCTGGATTAGAAGCTATGAATCGAGTTGAGGTAGTGCTCATGGCATTACGTCTTCATCAAGTGCGGCAAAGCCTGGTTCTTGTTCAGCCAAGTACTGGCTCCAAGCAACGGTGGCCCAAACTTCAATTCGGGTATCAGCGCCAACGACTACAAGTTCGCGATCCAGTCCTGCCCATTCGCGCAGTGGAGCTGGAATCGTAATTCGACCTTGCTTGTCTGCTGAATCATCAAAAGCTGAGGAGAAGAACACGCGGGTGTATGCCCGAACCTTTTCATTGTTCTGCGAGCGACGACGCAAGCTTTCCGCGTATTCATCAAACTGCTCAGTAGGCCAAACCACTACACATCGCTCTTGGCCTTTAGTCATAACTAGGCCATCAGTTAATGGTTCACGGAATTTAGCCGGCAGAATCAGGCGGCCTTTTTCGTCCAGTTTTGGGGTGTGGGTACCTAAAAACACCTAAATCACCACCTGAACCAATGGCAACCCTTCCCCAGGTCACCTCGTTGTCCCAGATTACTCCCTTTCCCTCCACTGTCAACCCAATTTAGACACCAAATTTCTCATCCTTAACAAATATTGACCATTTAGCCAATGTTTTAAGGGTGGAGGAAAATGGGGTAATTTTCAGAACTATCCGATTTCCGAG
>JBIKSW010000093.1:0-4114 GCA_044348415.1 Candidatus Nanopelagicales bacterium | reverse complement strand
AAAAAGGTTTCCACTTGACCTCCATGGATGACATTGCGGAACGGGCTGGAGTAAGCAAACCGATTCTTTACCAACACTTTTCTTCCAAGCATGAACTTTATCTCGGCATACTCGATGAACGCGTAGAAGCAATTGTGGAACAGGTCCGCGAGGCAATTGAAGCTGAGTCAACTAACAAAGCCAGATTGAAAGCCGCAATCGCGTGTTATTTCAATCTGGTTGATGATGCAGATCTTGGATATCGTCTGATTTTTGAATCTGACTTCACCATGAACCACGATGTCCGAGCTCGAGTCGAAGATGTCGTATCCCAAGTGTCAAGAATTGTTGGAGCTGAAGTCTCAAAACAAACGGGAATGTCATTAGGTGAGGCAAACATTCTCGCTGGTGGCTTGAGTGGAATGGCTCAAGCGGCAGCTTGGCGTTGGCTTCGACTAGGTAGGCCGATATCAATAGAACTTGCAATTTCACAAACCCTGGATTTGGCATGGAATGGATTGGCATCAATTCAAGCCATGGCAAGTTCGCCTGAGGCTGAAGTACTTCACCTAGAAGATCGCATCAGTTAACGTAGACTGTTACTTAACACTTAAAACTTTTGGAGAAGCCGGCATGGAAATTCGAATTGGTATTCAGCACGTAACTCGTGAAGTTGTTCTAGAAAGCAACGAAGCTTTGGCTGCAGTTCAGAAATCTATCGATGCCGCACTTGCAACTGGCTCGCTCTTAACGCTTACTGATGAAAAGGGTCGCACCGTGATTGTTCCTGGCGACAAGATTGCCTTTATCGAAATCGGCGCCCAAGCTTCAGGTCGTGTTGGTTTCACGACTGCTTCGTAATTTATTAATTGGGATGTGTTAGGACGCAAGTCCTCATTTGATTGCGCTTAATGCGCAATCAACATAAACACTGTGTCTATTGGGATGTGTTAGGACGCAAGTCCTCATTTGATTGCGCTTAATGCGCAATCAACATAAACACTGTGTCTATTGGGATGTGTTAGGACGCAAGTCCTAACACATCCATACGCTTTGCATGGCCGACTGTAAGTCGATTAACCATTGCAGTTAATTCAGTCGCAGTCATTGCGGTTTCACCAGCAGGTGGGCGCAAGAAAAGTTCTTGTAGAGCTGGGCGCGAACCTGCAACTAATGTTGCCTGGCTAATCATTTCGCCCATTAGCCGTCTACCCCAAAGGGCTAACCTGCCCGCCACTTTAGGATCTTGCTCAATTGCGGCGCGAATTCTTTCAACTGCAAACTCAGCGTGACCAACGTCAGACAGAACTTCTGTGACAAGTTTTGCAGTTTCCGAATCCATGTGTGAAGAAATCTCACGGTAGAAATCATTTGCAATTCCATCGCCAACGTAAGCCTTTAACAGGCCTTCTAACCAATCTCGCGGAGTAAGTGTGTTGTGAAATTGGTTTAGTGGAGATACGAAAGGTTGCATAGCTGAAATTGGATCCGTGCCAAGCGAGGTTAGGTGAGCAGAAATCTGTTCAAAGTGAGAAAACTCTGCAGCTGCCATTTGTGCAAGTGCTGCTTTATCTTCCAAAGTTGGAGCCAGACTCGCATCAGCAGCCGTGCGCTCAAATGCCACCAACTCGCCATATGCGAGGACGCCAAGAAGGTCAATAACGGCAGGAGTAGTCACAACGCTTAAGGGTAGGCGATAAATGGGTACAATTGAAGTCGGCCACGAAAATGTACGTGTTTGCCGTATATCTACCAGGAGTTTTCTCATCGCTAGTTTTGCCGATCTCGGCGTTCCCCAAGACATCTGCTCGGCATTAGCCAGCAAGGGCATCATCGATGCCTTCCCAATACAAGAAATGACTTTGCCCCTTGCCATGTCAGGCCAGGATCTAATTGGTCAAGCAAAGACCGGAACTGGAAAAACCCTAGGGTTTGGAATTCCGCTACTTACCCAGGTCATCACACCAACAAATCCCGAGTGGGCCGAGTTCAAGAATGCTGGCAAGCCGCAAGGGCTTGTAATTGTGCCAACTCGTGAATTAGCAATTCAGGTCGCTGACGATCTTGAAACTGCCGGAAAGAACATGGGCGCTCGCGTTCTAAGTCTCTACGGTGGCAAGGCTTACGAGCCACAGGTTGAAGCGCTTAAGAATGGTGTCGAAGTTATTGCCGGAACGCCAGGCCGCTTGATCGACATGATTAAGCAAGGTCACTTGGACTTAAGTGCGATCAAAGTTTTAGTTCTTGACGAAGCTGACGAGATGTTAGACATGGGTTTCTTGCCTGATGTTGAAACTCTTGTAAGCAAAACACCGGCAAGTCGTCAGACCATGTTGTTCTCCGCAACTATGCCAGGCCAAATTGTTGCCCTAGCTCGTCGTTACATGACACAGCCAACACACATTCGCGCTTCTGATCCAACAAGTGACTCTTCAACTGTTGATGCCATCGAACAGCATGTGTGGCGTTGTCATCAAATGGATAAGCCAGAACTTGTAGCGCGAGTGCTGCAAGCTGAAGGTCGCGGGCTAACCATGATTTTCTGTCGCACCAAGCGCGTTGCTGGAAACCTTGCCGAAGATCTTTCTAATCGCGGCTTTGCTTCAGCTGCGGTTCACGGCGATCTTGGTCAAGGCGCTCGCGAACAGGCATTGCGCGCTTTCCGCAGTGGCAAAGTTGATGTCCTAGTTGCAACTGACGTTGCTGCACGCGGTATCGACGTTGCTGATGTAACGCACGTGATCAATTACGAATGTCCTGATGATGAGAAGACTTACTTGCACCGCGTTGGTCGTACTGGCCGTGCTGGTGCATCAGGTGTGGCGATCACACTTGTTGACTGGCAGGACATTAATCGTTGGCAAATGATTAACCGCATGCTTGGTATGGACTTCAATGATCCGATCGAAACTTACTCATCAAGTGACCATGTTTATCAAGGTCTTGGTATTCCCGCAGGTACAACTGGCGAACTTCCAGGTTCTGCGCGAACCCGAGAAGGTCTTGCTGGTGAAAAGTTAGAGGACCTTGGCGAAACTGGAGCCAACAAGGGCCGTCGCTCAGGTTCTGGAAAACCACAGAGTGGAAAATCTGGTTCCACAAATCGTTCAAGTGGTGGCAACAAGAATTCTGCATCGAAGCCTCGTACTAGCAATTCAACGGCTTCAACTGAAAAAGCACCTGCAAAAGATCGCGCACCTCGGCAACGTAACCGAACTCGCGGCACGCAAAAAGACGCTTAACTAAAGGCTTTCACTTGTTGCCAGGTTTGATTTAACTTGGCTTCTAAATAGTCATTTGTTGCTTGCATACTTAAGTCTGCAATTTCGCTAGCCATTACAGGGGTTCCAAAGAGCAGATGAATTGTTGGTCTGCGGAAAACTTTTGAGAGTGCCTGCAAAATACTTCGTTCAACTGTTCCCGAACCCAGCTTTCTGGTGTCATGATGCGCGATCGGCAGAATCGGCATTGCCACAGATTTAGCTAGAGCAGCAGCGCCTGGTCGCCAAGGTCGTGGTGATGCTTCCTCATTTATCTGCACATCACCCTCTGGATACATCAAAACGCATTCATTATTTTTTAGCGCAGTTCTTGCCGCTCGGTAAGCACTTCGGCCATCATGCTGATCGGTAGGGATAATTCCACTTCCGGAAACTATCTGTTTGGCCAGTGGGAAGTTCCACATGTCTGAAGTTCCAACTGGGCGCAAATGTCTACGGTGGGAACATGCACCTTTGCAAGGGCCATCAACTGTGTATCCAAGTTTGTGAAGCGTGCCCACTGTGACGACAACATCAACTACAGTCGTGTGATTGATCACGATCATGGCTGGACCAGGTGTATTCAGTGCGCGCAGATTCTCTTCGCCGTGAACTTGAATTTTTGTAAGTCTGCGCGACAAGAAGTATAGAAATGTTCCTGGTTGACCACGCATTTCTAAATTCTACTTCCAGGCTTCACAGACAAACTATGCAACAGGTTGTGCGCCAGTAATCTCCACTAGCGAGCCGCACATAAATGCAGCTTCTTCAGAAGCCAAGAATGCAACTAGCGCTGCAACTTCATCAGGGCGACCTACACGACCAAATGGAACTAACGCATCAAGATCTGCAATTGTCCGGCCAGATCGCTTTGC
>JBIKSW010000092.1:0-4156 GCA_044348415.1 Candidatus Nanopelagicales bacterium | reverse complement strand
AAGCACAGCTTGGACTTGAATATTGATAACTTCACATTTGAAGATGCGCCTGAACCAAGATTTGTAGTTGTGCAAGCATTGGCAAAAGGTGAGCGCGCTGAACTAGCGGTAGAAATGCTCACTGAAGTTGGCGCCGATGCAATCATCCCTTGGCGCGCTGAACACTCAATTGGAAAGTGGGACTCGGTAGAAAAAGGATTGGAAAAGTGGCGTCGCACTTCACGCGAATCTGCCAAGCAATCCCGTAGAGCTTGGATTCCGGAAATTTCTAACCTTAAGTCGACTGCAGAAGTTTGCGAACTAATGTCACAGGCGCAGAGCGTATTTGTTTTACATGAAAGTGCTGACCAAGCTTTAGCTGCCTGTGCAATCAGAGAACAAGGAACCATCATGATTGTTGTTGGTCCTGAGGGTGGAATCTCGCCTGATGAATTAGCAGCCTTTTCAAACTCAGGTGCACGAGTAGTGCACATGGGCGCGAGTGTGATGCGTACTTCAACTGCGGGCGCGATCGCAGTTGGTGGCCTTCTTATGCGTAGCCAACGCTGGTCGTAGGTGTTTATGACGAATTTAAACACTGTTGACGACTGTTTGTTTTGCAAGATATCTACCGGCGCGATTCCAGCTGATGTTGTAATTGAAACCGAAAGTGCAATTGCGTTTCGTGACATCGATCCCAAGGCACCAACTCATGTTTTGGTAATTCCAAAAGCTCACTTTGCTGATGTAACCGAACTGTCTGCAAGTAATCCAAATTTGGCTGGTGAACTTCTGGCACTGGCAGCCGAAGTTGCCAAACAAGAGGGCCTTGCCCAGGGTTACCGAATTGTGACTAATAACGGCGAAGACGCTGGTCAATCCGTTGCACATGTGCATTTCCACGTTTTAGGTGGCCGAAGCCTGTCCTGGCCTCCGGGATAGCCCACTCCCACTTATTCGTTTCTGCAATAGAATTAGGTCAAATGACAGTCTCTGCCACGCCCTCTCACACCGTTGTGATCGTACCCACTTCAACTCCAATGGTTTCTGTAACTGGTGCGCGCGATGAACTTATCCGAGTTATTGAAAAATCTTTTTCCGACTGCGTGATTCTGGTTCGCGGAAACGAAATCACACTTGATGGGCCAAAACCAAGCGTTGCCTTAATTGAAACTTTGATTTCAGAAATGCTAGTAATGCTAAGGACTGGACAGGGACTAACTCCAGAATCAGTGGAGCGCTCTATTTCCATGCTTCGCTCCGATGTTCGCCCTGCAGATGTCCTAACTGCAAACATTATTTCCAGCCGGGGACGTACGATCCGGGCGAAAACCTTAAATCAAAAACGATATGTTGACGCGATTGATGAAAACACAATTGTGTTTGGAATCGGACCTGCCGGAACTGGCAAGACTTACCTCGCAGTTGCAAAGGCTGTTCAAGCATTGCAGAGTAAACAAGTAACTCGGATCATTCTTACCCGACCTGCAGTTGAAGCGGGGGAGCGCTTAGGGTTTCTGCCTGGAACTTTGAGCGAGAAGATCGATCCGTATTTGCGTCCGCTTTATGATGCGCTTCACGACATGGTTGATCCTGATTCAATTCCTCGACTGATGACAAGCGGCACAATCGAAGTAGCACCATTGGCTTACATGCGCGGTCGCACACTTAATGATGCATTCATTATTTTGGATGAGGCGCAAAATACCTCGGCTGAACAAATGAAGATGTTTCTAACCAGACTTGGATTTGGATCCACCATGGTTATCACTGGAGACGTTACTCAGATTGACCTGCCAACTGGAACTGCAAGTGGACTTCGTGTAGTTCGTGACATTCTGACTGACGTTGAAGATGTGGCTTTTTGCGAACTTACTTCAACAGATGTGGTGCGACACAAATTGGTAGGCCAGATTGTTGATGCTTATGGTCGGTATGACGAGAAGCGAGCGTCCCAAGAACCGCGCTCAGATCGTAGGAACTCCTAGTTATGTCTATTGACGTTAATAACGAGTCAGACTTTGAAGTAAACGAACTCGAAATTTCTTCACAAGCACAGTTTGTTCTTCGCAGCTTGCACATTAATCCTGCCGCAGAACTTTCGGTGCTGTTGGTTGATGAGATTGCCATGGCGACTTTGCACGAGAAGTTTATGAATGAACCAGGCCCTACTGATGTTTTAAGTTTTCCTATGGATGAACTTCGAGCGGGTACTCCAGATCGAGTAAGCGAAGAGGGTGTTCTTGGCGACGTTGTACTTTGTCCAGCGGTTGCAGCCCGTCAGGGTGAACAGGCGGGTCACAGCATGGAAGTTGAGTTAAGACTTCTATTGACACATGGAATTTTGCATCTGCTTGGGCATGATCATGCCGAACCAGAAGAACACAAAGTTATGTTTGGATTGCAAGCACAGTTGCTTGCCCAGTGGGAGGGTGAGCGAAATGCTCGTGGCCTAGCATGAGCCAAAATACGCTTCTTATAGTTTTGGCTTCATTCATGGTTTTGTTTGCGGCAGTCTTTGTTGCAACCGAAACAGCCTTAGCCCGAGTAAGTAAGGCAACCATTGATCAGCTCCGTAAAGATGGCAGTAAGCCTGCTTCACGTCTGATCAAGCTTTTAGACGATAGAGCTAAGTATGTTAATTCACTTATGTTTGCTCACTTAACACTTTCAACAATTGCCATTGTTTTAGTTACAACTGTGTCCTTGGATGTTTTTGTTGATAACAACTTAGCCCTGGTAACTTCTTCAGCTGTCATGGTCTTGGTTGGATACATTGTGCTTGGCGTTGCGCCACAAACTTTGGGTCGCCAGCGAGCGGACAAGATTGCGCTTTCAACCGTTCGCCTAACCCGAATGATCACTGTCGTCTTTGGGCCGCTATCAAGAATCTTTATCTTGGTTGGAAATGCCATTACCCCTGGACAAGGATTTCGGGAAGGTCCGTTCTCGACTCAAGCAGAGTTGCGTGAGCTAGTAGACATGGCCGGCGCAGATTCAGTTATTGAAGATGATGAGCGCCAAATGATTCACTCAGTTTTCGAACTTGGTGACACCATTGCCCGCGAAGTCATGGTTCCGCGCACTGAAATGGTCTGGATTGAGGCTCACAAGACTTTGCGACAGGCCATGTCACTAGGTCTGCGTTCTGGTTACTCCCGAATCCCAGTTGTGGGAGAAGGAATAGATGACATTGTCGGTGTTGTCTTTGTAAAGGACATTGCCCGACGAGTTTTTGAACATCAAGAGTCGCAAACTACAGAGCGAGTTTCAGATTTGATGCGCCCAGCATTCATGGTTCCTGATAGCCGAAGTGTGGATGAACTGCTACGCGATATGCAAAGCGCCCGAACGCATTTAGCTGTGCTGGTAGACGAATACGGTGGCACTGCAGGTCTTGTGACAATCGAAGATGTCATTGAAGAAATTGTTGGTGAAATTTCTGATGAGCACGACGTATTGGGACCAGAGGTTGAAGAGTTAGCAAATGGCGAGTATCGAGTTAGCTCACGACTCAACATTGATGACTTAGCCGAGTTACTAGAAATTGAAATTCTAGATGACGGTGTAGATACGGTCGGCGGCCTAATGGCTAAGCGTCTTGGTATTGTCCCGATTCCAGGTGCCACTGTTGATATTGAAAACTGGACGTTAACTGCAGAATCAACTGCAGGTCGTCGCCATCGAATCGACACTGTTGTGATTTCGCGAGATTCCTTTATTGATGAAGCAGAAGATGAATCAGATGACTAGTTGGAATCTGGAAGACGACAAGCTGGCAATTCTGGCTAAAGGGGCTCGTTCCCGAGTTCAAGCTAAATCCGGAGCGGCACTTCGTGACGAAACTGGTAGGACTTACGCCAGTGCCGAAGTGTCTGTTGGCTCTTTAGATGTTTCCGCTGTCGAAATGGTTGTGGCACAAGCCGTTGCATCTGGGTCAACTGGAGTGGAATCCGTAGTTATCTCGCAAACCGTCGAATCAGGCATTGCTGATTCTGACTTAGATTTAGTTCGCGCATTTTCAGGCGCTGGCGTAACGCTTTATGTGATTGATGAAGCAGGCAAGCCTGTCGATTCGCGATCAACGTGAATACTTCTATCGCCAGTTCAAGTGCAAGACATGCCTCGCCTAACAATGGCCGTCAATTAGCAGTCGTCTCCGTTTTACTTGCCTGTG
>JBIKSW010000091.1:0-4170 GCA_044348415.1 Candidatus Nanopelagicales bacterium | reverse complement strand
GTCGGCAAAATCGCTCAATGATGATCCGCGAGCAAGGCGAATTGCGTCGCCTCGACCCATAGCTACAGATGAACCACCTGTAACAGGTGCCATCATGTTGTCGAACTCTTGACGCTTGGCGCGCTTTGACTTGCGACCCTTAGAAGGCCGGCCTCCGGATTTTCCAAATGCGCCGGCTGTGTTGCCACGACCGCCAGTTGAGTTCGGACGTCCACCTGGTCTGCCGCCAGGTGCTCCACCTGGAGCTCCACCTGGTGCACCGGCTCCAGCAAAACCACCACCGGCTCCTGCTGGACGAGGTCCACCAAAACCGCCTGGACGATCTCCGCCAGGGCGACCTGCTCCACCTTGTCCACCAAAACCGCCTGGACGACCTGCGCCGCCAGGTCCGCCTGGACGTTGACCGCCAAAACCACCTGGGCGATCTCCACTTGGACGACCCGGTCCACCTGGGCGAGCGCCCGCTGGACGAGGTGCGCCAGTTACGCCGCCGCTGGGACGAGGTCCAGCGCTGCCGGATGAAAATGGATTATTGCCAGCACGCGGTGGACGTGGTGCTGAAGTAAATGGATTGTTACCAGGACGTGGTCCGCCTGGTCGTGGACCAGGAGTGGCACCCGCAGTTGGACTTGCAGGCGCTGCCGGAGTTTCAGTGCTTGGCGCTTCTGAAGTTGGTGCTTGAACTGGAGCTTCACTTGCAGGTGCTGGCGCTGCCACTTCAGTTGGCGTGCTTACTTCGACTGGCGCTGCGTCAACTGGAGCCGCCGCTTTTTTCGCTGGGGCTTTCTTAGCTGGAGCTGGCGCTTTTGCTGCTGCTTCTTTTAATTCAGGAAACTTGTCGTGTAGACGACGAATAACGGGAGCTTCGACAGTCGACGATGCCGACTTGACGTACTCACCAACTTCTTCAAGTTTTGAAATGATGTCTTTGCTTTCGACGCCTAGCGCCTTTGCAAGCTCATACACTCGGACCTTGGACACGATTCTCCAGTCTGGTCCGAGGTCTAATTAATAGATCCGAACCGTCTCTTGTTTTTGCGCGCTCATTTCTGAGCACTCTGCTTCTTGGTGCCCATTAGATGAGCACCTTGCCTGTTGGCGTTCATAACTAGAACGCAAGCCTGGCGTTGAACATAAACACTCCCGTTTTCAGCGGTAGTTAACGGATACTTGTAGCAAGTCAATCAAATTTGCACTTGAAATCCTAGAATTCCAACCAAGACGGCTGGGATCCAAAGCGACTTGCTTCGCCTAGTCTAGCCCAAATTGGAGAACCCCAATAGCCATAAGGATTTCGAGAGTAAATAGCTAATAGAGAGGCTTACGCCTCGGCTGCCATATCTGACTTAATGTCGATTTTTGCCCCAGTTAAGCGAGCTGCCAATCTGGCATTCTGACCTTCGCGGCCAATTGCCAAACTTAGCTGGAAATCGGGAACTACAACTCTGACGATTCGATTCTCTGCATCAATAAGTGTTGACGAAATAACTTTTGCTGGCGATAGCGCATGCTTAACATAAAGCGCCAAGTCGTCGCTGTAATCAACTATGTCTATTTTTTCGCCACCAAGTTCGCTCATTACAGCGCGCACTCGCCCACCCAACGGACCAATGCAGGCACCCTTTGGATTTACACTCGCAGCCTTTGTTGATACCGCGATCTTGGTTCGGTGACCAGCTTCACGTGCCAGGCCTTCGATAACGACCGTACCGTCTGCAATTTCTGGAACTTCAAACTTGAAAAGCTCTTCTACTAACTTTGGGTGAGATCTGGAAAGCGTAATGACCGGACCTTTTGGTCCCATCTTGACTGCAACTACATAACACCTAATGCGAGTGCCATGTGAATAGTCTTCGCCCGGAACGCTTTCCTCCGGCGGCAATACGCCTTCAACTTTTCCTAAGTTAACGAAAATCAATTGACGATCGCTGCCTTGCTGAATTACGCCAGAGACAATGTCGCCTTCCTTGGCTTGGAATTCAGCAACCGTTGCATCGTCATTCGCTGCTTTTAATCTTTGCGTGATTACGCCGCGGGCTAAAGATGCAGCGACTCGGCCGAAGCCTTCTGGAGTTGCTTCGAATTCACCGATTTTTTCGCCTTCATCATTTAACTCATCAGCAATTACTAACACATGACCAGAATCGCGATCTAGTTGAACTCGGGCACTTTCGTGTGCACCCGGTGAATGAAGATATGCAACTAACAACGCTTGCTCTATGGCTTCAACGACATAGTCCAAGGAAAGTCCACGTTCGCGGGTTAGCCCCTTAAGAGCTGAAACATCTATATCCATGTAAACCCCACCTACTCTGACTCGAGATCAATGTCATTTGAAGATTCATCAGACAAAGCGTCGACATCGGAATCTTCTTTTGGCATCTTTTTGAATTCCACTTCGATGTGGGCTCGTGAGATTTCATTGATGCTAATAGTTTTGGATTTACCTTTTATGTCTAGCATTACATTCGGTTCATCAAATTCCACAATTCGACCGACCGCATTAATTGCATCGCCTGCAACATTTACTAAGCGGCCAATGTTTCGCTTCCAATGAACTGGTTTTGTGAGTGGCTTGGTTACGCCACGGGTGCCAACTTCTAATACATAAGGCTCATCACCCATCGCATCTGAATTATCTAGGAATTCAGAAATTGCACGTGAAACGGCAGCTACTTCATCAAGATTCACACCGCTATCACCATCTATAGTGACATCAAGGATTCTTTGGCCACCAGATCGGGTTAATTCGACATCATCTAAGTCGAATGAAAAGGCACTCACCACAGGATCCAATAATTCGGTGAGTTCAGAAACTGGAATCATTGTCTTGCCTTTTCAATTTGGTGGAACAGTTATAGCCCTATCGTAGTGCCGTGACGACAGGTTTGGAAATAATCAACATAATCAAATGCCGGTAAACAAATCCCAAAGATTTCCACATTCAACCTGAACAATACATATTATGAGTAAAGCCACTTCGAGTTATGCCTTTGTGCTTAATCGAAGAGCTTTCTTGGCGGCGATTGGTTCCGCTACGGTTCTAGTTAGCTCATGCAGCTTTGCAAATGAGGCAACAATTTCAGATCCAGTAGCTGATGCTGTTGGCAAGATTGTTCGATCCAAGCAAGCCTTGATTGCTGACGCCACTCGGCTTAGTACAGCTGAGCCAACTTTTAGTGCTGCGCTCCAGGTTGTTACTGATCAGAACCTTGTGCACATCGAAGCTTTGTCGCCATACCTATTAACTAGCGCCACTCCACTACCCACGGTGTCGGCAACACAAGTAGTGGATCTTCCAGCTCTGGCGACTAGATGTGCTGTGTTTTCTACAAACAACTTAGCTACTGCAATTTCGCTTCCTGATCCTGAATTGTCTCGAGTGCTGGCACTGATTGCCGGTTCCGAAATGCAGCATCACGCACTTTTGTCAAGGCTTATCACATGAGTTCATTAGTTATTGATGAGCGCACTGCGCTGGAAGATCTTCTGGAAAGTTGCCATGGAGCGGTTTATGCGTATGGAATTGTTGCTGCCTATCTCACCGATCCTGATGAAGCGTTGGATGCCATGGCTTCCTTCAGAAAGCAGCGCGATCAACTACTAGCAACTATTGCTGAGCTTGGATATGCAGCCCCACCGGCACGTGCAGCATATTCGCTGAAAACAGAAGTAATTGATGACGCAAGCGCACGAGTAACGGCGTCCTTGCTAGAAGAAAGCATTGTTGCGCATTGGGCTAATGCGATTTTCTACTTACCAATTCAAGTCCAGCAGAGAGAGTGCGAATTCTTACAATCAGCTGCGATCAGATCATTCAATTGGGCTGGTATCGCGAAGGCATTCAGTTCGGCTCAATAGAAATCTAGATAGTAACTACCAGTCGAACAATCAGCGCTGCAAGCACGATTAGAAAAACAAATCGAACAAATGAGCTCCCGCGATCAAGCGCTGTCCGAGCACCTAAGTACCCACCAATCAGATTTGCTGGTGCCATCAATGCAGCAATAACCCAAAGAATATGGCCACCTGGGATAAAGATGATCAATGCAGCCAAGTTGGTTGCTACGTTCACAAACTTTGCAATTGCTGAAGCGCCCAAAAAACTAGTTCCGATGAAACTCACGAGTGAAAACAGCAGAAACATTCCAGTTCCTGGGCCAATCAGTC
>JBIKSW010000090.1:0-4211 GCA_044348415.1 Candidatus Nanopelagicales bacterium | reverse complement strand
CTTGGAGGTCGAACGGTGGAACCATGCCACTTGCGCCACCAAAAAGCGCCATCATGCCGCGACGCTTCAGGGATGCCAAGCTGCCATCAAATGTTGCTAGCCCAACGCCGTCATACACAACGTCTACGCCAATTCCATCGGTAAGTTCCTTGGCTTTGCTCGCTACATCTTCGGTGTCGTATCTAATTACATGACTAGCGCCCGCTTGGCGAGCAATCTCTGCTTTTTCTGAAGTAGATGCAGTTCCAATGACGGTTGCACCACGGTTAGAAATCATTTGGCAAAGAAGTTGTCCAACGCCACCAGCAGCTGCGTGTACTAACGCGGTATCCCCTGGCTTTACTTCATAAAGTGAAGCAATTAAATAATGTGCGGTCATACCTTGCAACATTGCAGCACAAGCGACATCTAGAGATACGCCGTCTGGAACTCTAACCACTGAAGCTGCATTGACTGCATGGACTTGTGAATAACTTCCTAGTGAAGATGGCCAAGCAACTTTG
The DNA here is from genome assembly GCA_044348415.1 of Candidatus Nanopelagicales bacterium. Classification (GTDB taxonomy): domain Bacteria; phylum Actinomycetota; class Actinomycetes; order S36-B12; family UBA5976; genus UBA5976. Next base: position 3,708 of record JBIKSW010000090.1, on the reverse strand, counting down.
TCTCCAGCACTAAAGCCTTTAACGGCAGAACCAACTTCGACAACAACTCCACTGCCTTCAAGCCCAGGTACATACGGGCTCGGCATTGGGTAAATACCTTGACGTTGGTAGATGTCAATAAAGTTAACGCCACTAAATGCCAACTCAACTAAGAGTTGATCAGGGCCACAAACAGGAACAGGTAGATCAGCTACCTTTAGGACCTCTGGTCCACCGGGCTGATCTACCTGTATCGCAAGCATGTTTAGTTAGCGACCTGCAGTGCCTTCAACGTAGTCGTTGTCACCGGTCTTAACCCATGACATCAACTTACGTAAATCGCGACCGACAGCTTCGATTGGATGCTGTTCTGCTTTCGCGCGAAGTGACTTGAATTCTGGTGCGCCAGCATCCTGGTCATCAATAAAGCGCTGAGCGAACTTGCCCTGTTGAATGTCAGTTAGCACGGCTTTCATTTCTGCTTTAACTGCAGCATTGATAATTCGTGGACCGGAAACATAGTCGCCGTATTCAGCGGTGTCAGAAACGCTCCAGCGCTGCTTGGCAATTCCACCTTCGTACATCAAGTCAACAATTAGCTTCAATTCGTGCAAGCACTCGAAGTAAGCAACTTCTGGCTGGTATCCAGCTTCAACAAGAGTTTCATAGCCTGCTTGGACTAGTGCGGAAGCACCGCCACAAAGAACGGCCTGCTCACCAAATAGATCGGTTTCGGTTTCTTCGGTGAAAGTTGTCTTGATTCCACCAGCGCGAAGTGCGCCGATACCTGCTGCATATGAAAGCGCAAGTGCCCAAGCATTGCCTGATGCATCTTGTTCAACAGCAACAATTGCAGGAACGCCACGACCAGCGACATACTCACGGCGGACTAGGTGTCCTGGACCCTTTGGCGCGACCATGCAAACATCTACGTTTGCTGGCGGCGTGATGTATCCAAAGCGAATGTTAAAGCCATGTGCGAAGAACAGAGCGTCACCAGCTTTTAGGTTTGGTTCTACTGACGCGGCATATACCTTGCGAGCTACGTGATCTGGAACCAACATCATGATTACATCGGCTTCAGCTGCTGCAGTTGCTGGATCTACAACACGTAGTCCTTCGGATTCAGCTTTTGCTTTGCTCTTTGAGCCATCAGCAAGACCAACGCGAACGTCAACGCCACTGTCGCGCAAACTAAGTGCGTGGGCATGGCCCTGGCTACCGTAACCAATAACGGCTACTTTGCGACCTTGAATAATTGAAAGGTCTGCATCATCTTCGTAAAACAATTCGGCCACTGGGCTCTCCTATTTCGCTAGTTTGGTAAGTCTGTCAGATTCTTTGGATTGTGTGAATTTCTGTTAGATACGGTCGGAATTCTTGTTGGAACGGTCAGCAATTGAGCGGCCACCGCGGGCTAGGGCCACAACGCCGGACTGCACAATTTCCTTGATTCCATGAGGGGCAAGGACATTTAAGAATGCCTCAAGTTTGTCACTTGAACCGGTTGCCTCAATAGTTACTGCGTCGCCACTAACGTCAACCACTTTGGCGCGAAACAACTCAACGAGTTCAAGAACTTTACTGCGGGAATGATCATCAGCTTTGACTTTAATCAGCATTAGCTCTCGAGCAATTGCAGTGTTGTCATCAAGTTCAACGATCTTCAAGACATTGATTAACTTATTTAACTGCTTTGTTACTTGTTCAAGGGCATGCTGGTCAACATTGACCACAACTGTCATGCGAGAAACACCTTCGGTTTCGGTTGTGCCTACTGCCAAAGATTCAATGTTGTAGCCACGACGGGAAAAGAGTGCTGAGATGCGAGCAAGTACACCCGGCTGATCCTGCACCAAAATTGAAAGAGTATGACGAGCCATGTTTAGTCATCTCCTCTTTCCCATTGTGGGGCCAGATCTCGCGCAAATTGAATTTCATCATTTCCGGTACCAGCAGCAACCATTGGCCAAACCATTGCATCGCGGTGAACCTGGAAATCAATTACTACTGGTGCGTCATTGATTTCCATTGACCGCTCAATGGCCTTGTCTACTTCTTCTGCTGTCGATACCCGGATTCCGTGGCAACCGTATGCATCTGCAAGCTTTACAAAGTCAGGTACTGAATGTGAGTGCAAGTCCGTGTTGCTGTAGCGCTCGTTGTAGAACAAGTTTTGCCATTGACGAACCATGCCAAGGGAAGCGTTATTGATAAGTGCAACCTTGATTGGAATGTCATTGATTGTGCAGGTAGCTAGTTCTTGATTAGTCATCTGGAAACAGCCGTCACCATCGATTGCCCAAACAGTTTTATCTGGTGCGCCAACCTTTGCGCCCATAGCTGCTGGAATCGAGTAGCCCATAGTTCCTAAGCCACCACTGTTAAGCCAAGTGTTTGGATTTTCATATCCAATGAACTGCGCAGCCCACATCTGATGCTGACCAACGCCTGCTGCGTAGATTGCTTCTGGTCCAGCAATCTTGCCTAGACGTTCAATCACATACTGCGGTGAAAGTGTTCCATCTGTTGGCTGGTCATAGCCAAGTGGGTAAGTTTCGCGCCAGTGGTTGAGCGTGATCCACCAAGCGGTTAAGTCTGCACGATTTCCGGCATCAAATTCAGCTGTTACGGCAGGGATTAGCTGCGAGATGGCTTCGCGCACATCAGAGACGATTGGAATATCTGCGTAGCGATTCTTGCCAATTTCAGCTGGATCAATGTCAATGTGAATGACTTTGGATTTTGGTGAGAACGATTCAAGTTTTCCAGTAACGCGATCATCGAAACGTGCGCCAAGAACGATAAGTAAGTCAGCCTTCTGCAATGCGCCAACTGCGCCAACGGTTCCGTGCATGCCAGGCATACCCATGTGCTGAGCATGTGAATCTGGGAATGCCCCACGCGCCATCAAAGTAGTAACAACTGGAATTCCAGTTAGTTCAGCAAGCTGTTTAAGTTCTCGGTGAGCCTGGGAGCGAATTACGCCACCACCAACATAGAAAACTGGACGGTGCGCATCAACGATCATGCGGGCAGCTTCTTTAATCTGTCGACCATGAGGCTTTGTAGTTGGTTTGTAACCTGGCAAATCAATGTGCGTTGGCCAAACAAATTCAGCACTTGCCTGCAATGCATCTTTTGTGATGTCCACAAGCACTGGACCAGGGCGACCTGAACTGGCTAAGTGAAAAGCTTCTTTGATTGCACGTGGAATGTCTTCTGCGCGGGTGACCAAGTAATTGTGCTTTGTGATTGGCATTGTGATGCCACGAATGTCTGCTTCTTGGAAAGCATCGGAACCAATGAAGGCACTTGGCACCTGGCCGGTAATTGCAACCATAGGAACTGAATCCATGTGTGCATCTGCAATCGGGGTAACTAAGTTAGTTGCACCTGGTCCACTTGTTGCCATGCAAACGCCAACGCGATTACTTGCTGCGGCATAACCTTCAGCAGCGTGTCCAGCGCCCTGTTCGTGGCGCACCAAAATGTGTCGAACTGAAGGGGAATCCATTAGTGGGTCATAGACCGGAAGAATTGCACCGCCTGGGATACCGAATACAACTTCGACATCAGCGTGTTCCAGAGATTTAACTAGGCTCTCGGCGCCTGTTATGTGCTGCGACATGGCATTACTCCTTGCTCTACCGAAGGATCGCTTCGATTTAAGTTCATCGTTGGCTGGTCTTAGGTGACATCCCTTCTGCGCCAAAGGCTCGTAACAGA
>JBIKSW010000003.1:0-14688 GCA_044348415.1 Candidatus Nanopelagicales bacterium | reverse complement strand
TTCACTCGTTGGCAGTCACTTAACTGGGATTGGTCCGGCAAGCTTCAGAAAGCCCAAATGGACAACGAAGAAGTGCCTCACAATCCAGACTTCAAGATCTAAGGATTCAATAAATGGCTAACCTTCCAGAAGAAGTAGATGTAGTTGTAGTCGGCGGTGGCGTCATGGGCGCCTCCGCTGCCTTCCACCTTGCTGAAGCTGGTGTCAGCGTTCTTCTAGTTGAGAAAAACGATCTAGCTAGCGGCTCAACATCAAAAGCAGCAGGTGGCGTTCGTGCCAACTTCTCAGACGAACTGAATATCGCAATGGGTGCTCGCTCCCTTGATTTGCTGGCAGATTTTCCAAATCGACCGGGTCAAGAAATCGATTTACATCGACCGGGCTACATGTTTGCGCTTTCAACTCCAGAGGACGTTGCACTGTTTGAGAAATCCACCGCACTACATATTGCGGCTGGTGTGGAATCTCGAATGCTGACTCCAGAAGAAGCGAAAGAACTAAGTCCAATTCTCGAAATTGATGGAATCCTGGCAGCCTCATTTACTCCTAACGATGGTTACTGCACACCCGAATCTGTTGTGCTTGGCTATGCATCGGGTGCTCGCAAGCATGGTGCCACAGTAATGACACATACCGAAGCAACCGACATTGAAGTGGTTGACGGACAGATTGTTAGCGTTACAACATCCGCAGGCAAAGTTAAGACCAAAACGGTGATCAACTGTGCTGGTGCTTGGTCACCAACTATTGGTGCGATGGTTGGTTTGGAAATCCCAGTTCAGCCATTGCGTCGCGAACTTTTGATTACTGAACCTTTGACTGCAGATTTCGATGACGTACCAAAAGATATGCCATTCACTATTGACTACTCGACGTCGCTGTATTGGCACCGCGAAGGTAATGCAATGCTTATGGGTTTCTCAGATAAGACTGTTGATTACTCGTGGGACATCCGACGGGATCCAAACTTCTTGGAAAAGATTGGTGAGCTTGCTGATGTTCGCGCACCTCGCTTACTAGAACTTGGCGCTGCAAGCGGCTGGGCGGGACTATATGACGTAGCTCCAGATCACAACGCAATCATGGGTGAATGGGAAGGTGTTTCGCGATTCTTGTACGCAACTGGGTTTAGTGGTCACGGCTTCCTGCAGGGACCTGCAATCGGTGAAATCTTGCGCGACATGTATTTAGGCAAGGAACCTTTCGTTGATATTTCTCCGTTGAGCAACGATCGCTTCTCATCAGGTGGAGAACTACGTCCAGAAAAAAATATCGTCTAATTCCTATGCCTTCTTTGAGCCAATGGCTAAAGCCATCTCGGACAGTGCCCACAACTTCGTGGAGTGCAACCGGATCGATGTGGAAAGCTAAGCCGCAAACCATGCTGTTTATGCTTGCCGGAAACTGGCTATACGGAACGGGCGAAGCGCTATTAATCACTGCTGATATTGGGCAAACTCCAGGAACTGTGCTTGCGCAGGGAATTCAGAATTTAACTGGTGACTCAATTGGTTGGACCAGTTTCTACATTTCAGTGGGAGTCATGCTGCTGTGGATTCCATTACGTCTGAAAGTTGGTATAGGAACAGTTTTCAATATCATTTTAGTCTCAGTTGCAATTGATGTAATGACTCCGCTGATGCCGGAACCTGAATCCTTTCCACTTTCCGTGCTTCAAGTTCTACTAGGCATTCTGGTCATCGCGATTGGTAGTGCATTTTATATTCCAAGTAACTTGGGACCTGGTCCACGTGATGGATTAATGACTGGTTTGCATTTTCGTACGGGTTTGCCAATTGGAAAGGTGAGATTTGGAATTGAGGCAGTCCTTTTGATTAGTGGCTGGCTATTGGGCGGATCTGTTGGACTTGGCACAGTTTTGGTAACCGTTCTAATTGGTGAGGTGGTGGCTATCTTGTTTGGAGTAGTTGGCCGTATCGCACCTTCAAAGACAGTCACGACAGGAGATTAGATTCGTGAACCTAATCAACTGGTTGCGTCCAGCATTAACAGTTCCGAACACTTCTTGGTCAGCTGGTGATTCAAACTGGAGAGTTTCGCCAAAAACCTTTTTGGTTTTAGTTTTTGGTTTGTGGCTGTTTGGAACTGGGGAAGCACTCATTATTGACGCCAGCTTAGGACAGTCGCCATGGACGGTTCTGGCAGATGGGTTAGCCCAAACTTTGAACCTGACAATCGGGCAAACTACATTTTTAACTTCAGTAATCGTTTTACTGCTCTGGATTCCACTAAAGCGCAAACCAGGATTGGGAACCGTTATGAACATCCTGGTTATTGCAGTTGCTATTGACGTGATGATTCCAATATTGCCCTCCCCAGAAAATGTTGTTGCCCAATCCGTTCAAGTACTAGTTGGAATTATGGTGACCGGAATTGCTAGCGCACTTTATATAACTTGCAATGTTGGTGCTGGACCTCGCGATGGCCTGATGACTGGCTTGAACGAAAAAACCGGAGTTCGAGTTGGTCGAGTTCGTACTGGCATAGAAGTAGTTGTGTTAACCATTGGCTGGCTACTTGGTGGAGTAGTTGGCGTAGGTACGTTGTTGTTCGCACTGCTAATTGGCCAAAGTGTTGCTATTTCATTTGGTTTAGTAGAGCGGATAGGTCCAAAGAAAGCTATTTAGCTTCCTCATACTCAGGTAATGGCTCATGAGCCTTTTGTTGTCGGGCTTGTTGTGCTACCACAATTCCAACTAACATCACAGCCCCACCTAGCAATTGAATGGGTGTAAGGATTTCACCCAAAACAATCCAAGCGAAAATTGCTGCAATCGGCGGCTCGGTCATTCCCATAATGCTGGCCCCTGCACCACCGATGTGTCGGATGGAATGAATTACCAAAACATATGGAACTAGAGTTCCGAGAATCACCATGGATGCGAAGAACGGCCAGATTGGGTAGACATTTGTCCCACCTTCGAATGGCGTTACTTGCGCCTGCAGTGCTTGCCAAGGGAATGTAGTCCACGGGCGAAGAATTGCGAAGAACAAAGTGGCAAATCCAAATGCCCACATCAATAGTGAAACCGGATCGCGGCGCTGGCTTGCTTTGTCACCCAAGATGTACATCACGATAAGAGACATCATCGACATCAGTGCGAAGATTACTCCGAGTCGACTCAATGTAAAGCCAAGCCAAACTTGAGCAACCATAGCTAGTCCAACAACTGCAAGACCCAGACCAAGCCACACAGTGTTTCGAACATTTTGCTTCATTACGAATCGGGCGTATAAAACCACAAAGATTGGCGCCATGAATTCGATTAGCAAACTAATGGTGATTGGCATCCGAGATATGGATTCGTAATAGAACCATTGACACATGGCTACGCCAACAATCCCGTAACCGGCTAGTAGACCAGCTTCCTTAAGATCAATACGGAAGGCTTTTCGATTCGTTAAGGCAACAAATCCAAAAAGTAAAAGTGCAGTCACTGTAGCTCGAAATTGCGAAACCCGAATTGGGTCCCCAACCTCTTGCAAAATGACTTTTGCGATCGTTCCGTTCAAAGCCCAAGCCGTAGCCGCTGCCAAGTAAAGGGAGTACCCCAACTTGGCATTCTTTTCATGTGCTTTTTTGTGTTTAGACATTGGCAAAGAAACCTGGAAATTTAACTCTCTGAGCGATGGCTGATTTCGAATAATTGAACTACTTACGACCCTAGCAGGTCGATAACCGTTGTTTTCAAGGGAAAACGGACCTTAGCGGGCCTGATAAATAGGTAAATAAGTTCACCTTGCGTTTACCTTCCCGAAAGTGTCAGTTTGCCAACCTTAAATACTTTGAGGGCAGTGAGAAGTTCTCCTACCGAAAGGAATAAGGCAAATGCCTCGTTTTAACTTGAAAGTAGCCGCAGTAGTAATTCCAGCTGCGCTACTTCTAGCCGCATGTGGCGGCACCAACGCAGACTCTGAAGGCGCAGCATCAGCACCAGCTGCATCATCATCTGAAATTCGTATTGATGGTTCATCAACCGTGGCTCCACTTTCCGCAGCTGCTGGCGAACTTTTCAAAGCCGAGAATCCTGACATCAACGTTTCCGTAGGTACCTCAGGCACCGGTGGTGGCTTCAAGAAGTTCTGTGCTGGTGAAACTGACATTTCAAATGCATCACGTCCAATCAAGGATGAAGAAGCTGCTGAATGTGCAGCTGCTGGTATTGAATTCACTGAACTAGTTGTTGCCAACGATGCACTAACAATTGTTGTTAACAAAGAAAACGATTGGGCAACTTGCCTAACTGTTGAAGAGCTAAACAAGATGTGGGCACCAGAAGCTGAAGGCACCATTACTTCTTGGTCACAGATTCGTGCTGGCTTCCCAGATGTTCCACTTGACCTTTACGGTGCAGGAACTGACTCAGGTACCTTCGATTACTTCACCAAGGAAATCAATGGCGAAGAAGGCGCATCACGTACTGACTACAACCCAACCGAAGACGACAACGTAACGGTTCAGGGTGTTGAAGGTTCACAAGGCGCTCTTGGTTACTTCGGACTTTCTTACTACGAAGAGAACATGGACAAGCTAAAAGCTCTTGAAGTTGACGGTGGCGCAGGTTGCGTTGGACCATCAATTGAAACTGCACAAGGCGGAACCTACGTTCCTCTTTCCCGTCCGCTTTACATCTACGTAAGCAACACTGCAGCCCAGAAGCCAGAAGTTCTAGCTTTTGCCGAGTTCTACGTTGCAAATGATGCAGCGATCACAACCAAGGCGCTTTTCGTGCCACTAAGCCCAGAGCAAGTTGCAACTGCTGAAGCAGCTGTTGCTGGACTTAAGTAAGTAAATAAAGGTAAATTCTGGCCCGGTGGGATACTCCTGCCGGGCCAGAATTACGTCAGGTAGCCTAAACCTAGACGCCAAAACAACGAATCCGAAAGTGTAGAAATCATTGCTATGAGCGAGACCAGCAACATGACGAAAGTTGAAGATTTCTCGCTTCGCCAATCCTCGCCACGCATTGGTGAGCGCGTTATTCGCGGAACACTTTTCAGCGCATCTGCTTTTTCAGTCTTGATCACTATTGGAATTGTTTGGTCACTTCTGGTTCCAGCAATTGAATTTTTCCGACAAGTCCCAATCATGGATTTCTTAACGGGTACTCGTTGGGCACCACGATTTGTACCGGCTAGTTTTGGCGTGGTACCTCTTCTTGTGGGAACTCTTTGGACTACCGGTATTGCCTTGTTAGTTGCAGTGCCGTTCGGACTAGGTTCCGCGATGTACTTGTCCGAGTACGCAAGCGACAAAACTCGAAGGCGCCTCAAGCCAGTTGTAGAACTCTTGGCCGGTATCCCAACTGTCGTCTATGGATTCTTTGCAATTGAGTTTGTAACGCGCGTAGTTCTTAAGGACTGGATGGGACTTACGGTTGGAACCTTCAGTGTTCTGTCTGCAGGTTTGGTCATGGGCGTGATGATCATTCCAACGGTTGCCTCGCTATCTGAAGATGCACTTTCTGCGGTTCCACTTGCAATGCGACAGGGATCATTTGCTCTTGGTGCCAACAAGATGCAAACAACTTTGCGCGTAGTTTTCCCTGCAGCATTTTCTGGAATTGCAGCGGCTGTTGTGCTCGGAATTTCGCGAGCTGTTGGTGAAACCATGATTGTTGCTCTCGCAGCTGGCAACAAACCAAACATCTCGAACAATCCACTTGAAGGCGCTCAGACTATGACTGGCTTTATTGCCAATGCAGCGCTTGGCGATTCTCGAGTTGGATCGTTGCAGTACGACACTTTGTTCGCAGTTGGATTGCTACTCTTCACAATTACGCTGATCATTAACTTCATAAGTATTCGCTTGGTCCGTCGATACCGAGAGGCTTACTAATGACTGTTCAGGTATCGAATTGGAACATTGATGGCAAAAGCCATGAAAAGAACTTCAAGTCAATAGTTTTCTTGGGTGTCCTATGGCTGAGCTTGTTTATTGCTTTCTTATTCTTGATCATCCTGTTGGTAACTACCGCAATGAATGGCTGGGGTCGTTATGACCTTCGTCTATTCACCACCTACAACAACACCACTCCTGCGGACGCGGGCGCTCGAGCCGCAATTTTGGGCTCACTCTTCGTCGTTTCAGTCACAGCTTTAATGGCTATTCCGATTGGAATCGCCGCAGCGGTTTACCTAGAGGAATTTGCCGACCGAACTAAATGGTTCAACAAAGTAATTGAACTAAACATCCAAAACTTGGCTGCGGTCCCAGCAATTCTTTACGGAATGTTGACGCTTGGAATTTTGACGGTGCTTGGGCTCAAAAACAAGAACGTCGTAATTGGTGGCTCATTAGCTTTGGCTTTGCTCATCTTGCCGGTTGTTATTTTGACTACTCGAGAAGCTATGCGCGCAGTTCCGCAGGAGATTCGCGATGGCTCACTCGCACTTGGCGCAACGGAAGTACAAACTGTTGTGAAGCAAACCTTGCCAGCCGCAGTTCCTGGAATTGCAACCGGCACAATTCTTGCGGTATCTCGCGCTATTGGTGAAGCAGCTCCGCTCCTTCTCTTGGGCGCTTTGGTCTTCATTACTTATGATCCAAACGGTTTGCTTGCGGGATTCACCACAATGCCTATCCAAATCTTTAGCTGGACTAGTGCTGCGCAAGAAGAGTTTAAGCAAGTAGCTGCCGCTGCAAGCATGCTGCTGCTATTGATCCTTTTGAGTATGAATGGTGTTGCAATTTACATTCGAAATAAGTTCGCGAAGCGCTGGTAGGAGATAACAATGACATCAGAATCCCAAGGTCTAAGCCGAGGAATGCATTTAGGTGGCTCATCTCGAGGCGATATCGTGCAGCCAATCATGGAGCTTCGTAATCTAAACGTTTACTACGGGGACTTCCATGCCGTGCGAGACATCTCACTTGATGTCGGCGCACATCAAATCACTGCCTTTATCGGCCCTTCAGGTTGTGGCAAATCCACCGTGCTTCGTTGCTTGAATCGCACAAATGATTTGGTCCCGAGTGCTCGAGTGACCGGCGGTATTGATTACCGAGGACATGATCTATACGGCCCAACTGTTGATCCGATCGAAGTTCGCCGCAGAGTTGGCATGGTTTTTCAGAAGCCAAACCCATTCCCGAAATCAATCTTCGACAACATTGCTTACGGTCCACGAGTAACTGGAATGAAGCTAAACAAGACTGAAACAGCTGATCTTGTAGAGCACGCACTGAATAAGGCAGGTCTTTGGGCTGAGGTTAAAGACAAGCTTGATCAAAGTGGTTTCGCACTGTCTGGTGGACAGCAGCAGCGCCTCTGCATTGCCCGCGCAATTGCAACATCACCAGACATCTTGTTGATGGACGAACCGTGCGCATCCCTTGATCCAATTGCAACTTCCCTGATTGAAGATCTGATGCTGGAACTGGTAAATGACTACACCGTAGTAATCGTTACCCACAACATGCAGCAAGCAGCTCGAGTGTCGGATCGCACCGCATTCTTTAGCGCAAAGATCGATGATGCTGGTCAGCGCTTCGGACACTTGGTTGAAATGGATCAAACATCAAAGATCTTTACTAACCCAAGTGATTCCCGCACTGAAGACTACATTTCAGGTCGATTCGGATAAATCGAATTAGTGTAAGTGTCTTTCGACAGAAACTACTTTCGAAAGATCAGTTACATCTCGGTGGTAAACAACCATTGATCCAGGTGTTAGTGCTGGGTCAAACGCCTTTTTAACTTCGGTTTCTAGCTTGAATGATTCAGACAAAGATTCCATCACGGTTGGCATAACCGGACGATGCGTGCATAAAGCCAATGGATTGGCTTGCGCGGCTAACTCAGTTACTCGAGCCCTAACCTTCTCCGGATGTTCCTGATGACGTTCTTCGCTAACAGTATTTTCAAGCGTGACAGCTAGGCTACGAGCCGTTGCATACGGGCCAACTGTGTCACGACAGCGTCTCGAATCTGACGAATGGATTTCGCTGATTCCATATGCAGCAAGGGCACCAACAAGTGAGTTTGCCTGCATGCGCCCAACAGCCGTTAGCGGGCGACTTGCATCTATCTCGGATAATCCGTCCGAACTCAACAGCCACTCAGCTCGCTTAACAGATTGGGTATGGCGAAGAATCATTAGTGGAGTGGTTTTCTTGGCAGTCGCTGCGGCTGAAAGCACTTCATGATCGTGTTCGTAAGTAAGTTGCTTTGCAGCTTGCTCGAAGGTTAACCAAGCGATTTCATCGACTTCGTCATTTGCAACGAATTCACCGGCTAAAAGATTCCCAATCCAGTATCTAGAATCCTTAAGCTTGCCTTCAACCTTGTATGTCTGGGTTGGTAAAGGAATTCCAAGTTGAACCGCGAAACCAGTTTCTTCTCGGACCTCGCGAACAGCTGCTGTTAATACATGCTCACCTGGATCAACTTTTCCCTTAGGAAAAGTCCAGTCGTCTCGGTAGCCGCGATGAACCAGTAAATACTCAGTACCTTTTGCGCCCGGTCTAGTGACAACTGCTCCGGCTGCAATGATTTTGTCAGTGGCTGCCAAAGAGTCCAACCTTATTCAGCAAGGTATCGATTCGTCGTGGCGTTGGAGCATCAGCAGCAGACCGTGCAACTGGATGACGATTAATCAAGAGCTCTTGGTAGTTGATAAGTGGCTCGCCATTCTCATCTTCGTGATGCCTGATCCAGTTTCCATCAGCTTGAAGATGCCAGGAAGCGGTGTTGTCTGACATTCCTAAATCAATTACTTCAACAACAGTTTCTGCATCTGCAGCGCCAAGTCGAACAAGTGCCTCAACGCGACGGTCAAGATTTCTATGCATTAAGTCAGGGGATCCGATCCAGGTTTCATGATCGCCACCATTTGCAAAGTCATAAACCCGACTATGTTCTAAGAATCTGCCTAAGACGCTTCGCACCTTAATGTTTTCTGAATATCCTGGAACCCCAGGACGAAGCGAGCAAATGCCACGCACAAAGATGTCGATCTTTACGCCTGCTTGTGACGCTCGGTAAAGCGAATCGATTATTGTTTCGTCAACAACCGAGTTGCACTTAAATCGAATGTGACCTTCTTTGCCATTCTTTACGTGCTCAATCTCTCGATTAATGCGAGCCACTAATTCAGTGCGAAGTCCCTTTGGGGCCACGATAAGCCGGTTGTATTCACCTTGGACTCCATAGCCACTTAAGTGGTTGAACAAACTAGCTACGTCGTCACCAACTTTCGGATCGGTAGTTAGCAGGCCATAATCTTCATAGTGCCGGGCGGTTTTTGGATTGTAGTTTCCAGTTCCAATGTGCACATAGCGATTAAGTTTGCCGCCATCATTTCGAACTACTAAACAAAGTTTGGCGTGAGTTTTCAAGCCAACGATTCCGTACACAACGTGCACGCCAGCTTCTTCAAGTTTTCGGGACCAGTCGATGTTGTTTTGCTCATCAAATCTGGCCTTGATTTCTACGACTGCCAAAACTTGCTTACCCATTTCAGCAGCATTGATCAGGGCATCAACGATTGGCGAGTCACCAGAGGTGCGATACAAAGTCTGTTTGATCGCTAAAACATTTGGATCGTTTGAGGCTTGCTCTAGGAACAGCTGCATGCTGGTTGAAAATGAATCGTACGGGTGATGCAACAAAACTTCGCGATGTCGCATGACATCTAAAATGTCTGGTGCTGAAGAGCTTTCAACCTCAGCTAGTGCGGTACTGGTTCTGGCGATAAATACCGGTGCCTTTAAGTCATCACGATTTAAGCGAGTGAACTCAAGCAGCGACTCGTGATCAAGCGGTCCACTTAAGCGAAACACTTCGTTGTAGTCAATTCCAAGTTCACTAATGATTAGATCAAGCACATGTGCATCGATTGAGTTTTCAACTTCAAGTCGAACAGCTGGACCAAAGCGACGACGCATAAGTTCACGTTCGAGAGCTTGAAGCAAATTCTCGGCATCATCTTCTTCAACATCGAGTTCTTCATTTCGGGTAACCCGGAAAGCATGAGTTTGAACAACTTCCATGCCAGGAAACAGTTTGTCCAAGTGCCCAGCGATGACATCTTCGAGTGGAACAAAGCGCTGACGTGATACTTCAATAAATCTAGGAAGTGAAGGTGGCACCTTAACGCGGGCAAACAATTCATTGTCTGCTTCTTTGTTCTTCACAACAACGGCCAAGTTAAGTGAAAGACCTGAGATGTATGGGAACGGATGTGATGGATCAACAGCAAGGGGAGTTAATACTGGGAACACTTGCTCGTCAAAAAGTGTTGACATCGCTTCACGTTCGTCAGTCGTCAATTCTTCCCAGCGCAGGATTTCAATTCCACTGGCGACAAGTGCCGGAAGTATGGACTCGTTGAAAGTTTGCGAGGCCTGCTTCATTGCCGCATAGCTTTCGGCAAGCACGGCGCTATGCACTTCAGTTGGCAGCAAGCCAGAAACGGTTTTCTTGGCAATGCCGGTTGCTAGTCGACGCTTTAGGCCTGCGACCCGAACCATAAAGAATTCATCTAAATTACTTGCAAAAATTGAAAGATACTTAACTCGCTCTAGTAATTCCATGTCAGGATCTTGAGCTAATTCCAAAACCCGCTGGTTAAAGGCAAGCCACGATAACTCGCGATCCAGGAAGCGATCGCCAGGTAGGGCGGTAGCCACGGGGGCTGATTGGGAAGTATCAGTCATAACTTGGTAAGCCTTACACACTTAGGTAAACAACTCCTAAATCAGATTTACCCAAAGATGAACATTTGAACCAAAAGTGGGATGATTTAGCGGTGTCAAGACAAATAGTGGTTATGGGTTCTGGGGAAACTAGCCCAACCATGGTTACCCCACACCAGCAAATCCTGGCCTCAATGGGCAAACTCGACCGACTAAAGCTCACAATTCTGGACACCCCATTTGGATTTCAGGAAAACGCGGATGACCTTACTGAGAAGCTGATCGACTTCTTTGCCCATTCTGTTGGAGCAACTCCAAAGGCCATTTCCTTGCGCAATGCATCGGTCAATGGCGCAGCACTTGGTGAGGCAGTCAACTCAATTCGTGATTCTGATTGGCTATTCGCTGGACCAGGAAGTCCTTCTTATGCTTTGAAAGTTTGGCACGAACTAGGAGTGAGCCCGCACTTTGATGAAGTCTTGGTTGATGGCACTGTCGTGTTGGCATCAGCTGCTGCCCTAACAGCTGGTTCCCACACAATTCCGGTTTATGAAATGTACAAAGTTGGGGAAGAGCCACACTGGCTTCCGGGTTTGAATTTGATTGAACGCCACACAGGAATGCCAGCAGCAATCATTCCGCACTACGACAATGCCGATGGCGCAAATCATGACACACGATTCTGTTACATCGGTGAGCGTCGTTTGCGAGTTATGGAATCACTTCTACCGCCAGAAGTTTTCATCATTGGTGTCGACGAACACACTGGAATTCGATTTGATTTAGATGAACGCACAGCACACGTATTTGGTCGTGGCACGATGACGATTCGTCATCACGGTGAATCTTGGACAGTTGCTTCTGGTGAGAGTGCAACATTCGAAGAAATCATTTCGCACACTGGCAGCACAATTGTGTTGGGCGAGCCAGCGCCACTGTTCAAAGTTGATCCACACAAAGTTGAAGAACTACTTGATGCTGGAAAAGTCAGCGATGCAGTTGATGCCTTACTGAATCTTGACGAGCTTGATCGCGATACTGAAACTCGCGCTGCAGTTCACTCATTGGTTACTCGACTTGGTCACATCGCAGCTAGTCCAAAGGTCGACATCATGTCAGTTATTGGTCCTTATGTTGATGCGCTACTACAAGCACGCCAAGCAGCTCGCGCTGGTGGTCGTTGGGATGATGCGGATGCGATTCGCGATCAACTTATGGAAATGAAAGTGACCATCCAGGACACTAAAGATGGCTCGTCTTGGGAAATCGAAAGTTCATGAACCCCGGCCCGATCGCATTAGTTGGCTCTGGTGAGTATTTGCCGATCATGCAAGAAGTCGAAGCAAACTTAATTGCTGGAAGAAATCCAAAGTATGTGCAGATTCCTACCGCGGCGGCGCCGGAAGGTGAATCATCATTGCACCACTGGATCACATTAGGTAAAGCGCAGGCAGAACGAATTGGCGTGGAAGCTATTTCCGTCATTGCGCATGACCGTAATGATGCCGATGATCCAAGACTTGTAGAACAAGTTAAGGGTGCTGGGCTGATTTACCTATCAGGCGGTAATCCAACTTTCTTGGCCAATACTTTGCGAGATACTTTGCTTTGGAAAGAAATTGAAACTGCCTGGCGCGATGGCGCAGCTCTTGCTGGTTGTAGTGCAGGTGCGATGGCACTGGCTGATCACATACCAGCTCTGCGTCTACCCACACACTCGGCGACTCGCGGGCTCGGCTTACTGCCTCACATTCGAGTCCTGCCCCATTTCGACAAAATGTTTGCCCGGTTGCCAGACTTCATGACCAGATTCATGAAGGTTCCGGACGGTGTAAGTGTTGTTGGAATTGATGAAGATACAGCAATTGTTGGTGGGCCATTTGAATGGGAAGTTCAAGGACGTCAGTCAGCTTGGTTATTTATTGACGGCCACCGCAAGGAATTCAAGTCCGGCGAGACTTTAGTTACTCCGAAGATTTCCTGAACATTACGTCGGTATCCCAATGCGCAAAGCCTAGGGATTCATAAAGCGAAATCGCCGCCTGGTTGTCAGCATCAACATAGAGCATTGCTGCAGGTAAGCCCTTTGAACGCAGGTGCTCAAGGCCTCTAACGCTTAGTAACTTGGCTAAACCGGCGCCGCGCAGATCTGGCGAAACGCCAAGCACGTAAATCTCACCGATTTCAGAGTGCCCATGACTTCCTGCACCGCCGTGAACTTTGGTCCAGTGGTAGCCGACCATAACTTCGGATCCCGATTGATTTTGGGTAGCAACCAAGAATCCCGAAGGATCAAACCATTGCTCAGACATTCGCACTGCTAAATCTTGTAGAGACATCCGACCCTGTTCTGGATGATCGGAAAACACTTTGGCATTGAGTGCTAACCAGGTTTGTTCGTCCTTACCAACTTCAAAAGCTCGAATTGTGACGCCATCAATGTCACTTGCCTTTGGCAGAGGCGCAAAAAGTGAACGACGCATTTGCCATAGTTCTCGAGTTTTAGCAAAACCAAGTTTCGCGGCCAAGCTGTAGGCACTTGTTAATTCACCATGCGCCCAAAGTCGCATTCGCGGATCATCAGACTTTGCGATCGCTGTTTCCACTAAAGCTCGACCAACACCTTGTCGTCGGTGCTCAGGATGCACTACAACTTCAACAACTGATCCAGCAACTACGTCAGTTTGATCCAGATGTAGGTAGCCAATAACTTTTCCAGAATCTGAGGTTGCAATTAGGTGTTCGTCTGCATCGTCGCCACCATGGTGCAAATGAATAAGGACATGTTCCGAAAGTGGAGCCATCTCATCAATTGCTGCGGCTGCGAATGCAAGCTGCATAACCTCTTCAGTTTGAATTTCAGATAACCGAGTTAATACCGAGACTTCAAATGACATGGATCAGACAAGTACTTCGTGGGACTCGTTAACAGGTGTTGTGACATATCGATAGCCAACATTGCGTACGGTTCCGATTAAGTTTTCATTCTCTGGACCAAGCTTGGCGCGCAACCGTCGCACGTGAACGTCAACAGTTCTTGTGCCACCGAAGTAGTCGTATCCCCAAACTTCGCGAAGTAGTTGATCGCGCGAAAATACTCGGCCTGGATGCTGAGCTAAGAACTTAAGTAATTCGAATTCCTTGAAAGTTAGATCTAAAGTTCGGCCGCGAAGCTTTGCTGAATACGAAGACTCATCAATCGAAAGTTCGCCAGCTTTGATTTCGTTAGAAGACTCAAAACTAGTTGACGCTTCGACTTTGGTTGTTGCTAAACGAATTCGAACTTCAATTTCTGCTGGGCTGGCGTCAACCAATAGAACGTCTGTCAGGCCCCACTCGTGGTTAACAGCCGCTAGTCCGCCTTCAGTAGTAATCAGAATCACTGGCGAAGTGTTGCCAGTTGTTTCCAACAGTCGACACAAGCTGCGAACTGCAGGTAAGTCGGTACGGCCATCAATCAAGATGACATCAACTTCTGGCGCGTTGATTAAAGCCGTTGGTTCTGGCGACATCACCTTTATATGGTGGCTAAGCAATTCAAGGCCAGGAAGCACTGCGCTTGATGGGGTGAGGGCGCGGGTGAGCAAAAGAACCTGTGCCATGCCTTCACCTACTTATATAGCTGCTTTGCATAAGTCTAGAGCAGAACTAAATGGGGACTATTTGGCTTGATTTAACTAAAGAATTTAGACATTAACCAAGTCTGTGACGGCAGCAGTTAGCTCTGCCTTCTTTGGAACCCCGGTCGCTCTAAAGTGCACAGTTCCGGCTTTGTCGATGATCAAAGTCGTTGGTGTTCTTGAAATGCCATACGTCTTAACCAAATCCATGTGCTCAACGACATCTAGCTCGATGTGGCAGATAGCAGGGAAACTGTTAGTTACCTCGTCTAGCACCTTGCTAGTGACGCGGCACGGCTGGCAAAACTCTGAAGAGAACTGCAGGAATGTCACCTGTGGTGGGTGATCGTGATCCAAGTGAAGGTGCTCGGTTAGACCTTGCTGTGGCGGAACAACCTGAGCCCGTAA
>JBIKSW010000089.1:0-4267 GCA_044348415.1 Candidatus Nanopelagicales bacterium | reverse complement strand
GACTCGAGTTCTAGTCATCGAAGACGAAGAATCTTTTCGTGATGCACTGCAATTCATGTTGTCGCGCGAAGGCTTCGATGTAATTTTGGCTCCAAACGGCGCCGAAGGCATGAAGACGTTTGATGCAAAGAATCCAGACCTAGTCCTTTTGGACTTAATGCTTCCAGAGGTATCTGGAACCGAGGTCTGCAAATACATTCGCACAAAGTCAAATGTTCCCATCATCATGCTCACTGCAAAAGATACTGAGATAGATAAAGTTGTCGGCCTCGAACTTGGTGCAGACGATTACATAACCAAGCCATTTTCAACTCGCGAACTATTGGCGAGAATTAAAGCAGTACTTCGTCGAGGTGGAGACTTTGAAGTCGATTCAGTTGGCGCTGTTGAAGGTGGTCCAATTCGAATGGACGTAGAGCGACACGCACTTTCAGTTAATGGTGAAGCAGTTGCGATGCCATTAAAGGAATTTGAGCTACTTGAATTCTTAATGCGAAATTCCGGCCGAGTGCTTACGCGAGGTCAACTCATGGATCGGGTTTGGGGATCGAACTATGTGGGCGACGGTAAAACACTAGATGTTCACATCAAGCGAATTCGATCAAAGATCGAACCAGATCCAGCAAATCCGGTTTACTTAACCACAGTTCGTGGCTTGGGATATCGCTTCGAGGCGTAAAGAATTCCCAAGCAGTTCACTTGGTGTTCACCTAGTTTGCACATTCTGTATCCCTTGACTTTCTAGTCTTTGGGAGTGAGTTTAGATATCCAGCGCACCCCGATGAATACTCGGCAGGTAGCCAAAGGCGATAGAGCATTCTTTGCGATTTCGACTGCAGCTGCGATGTTTACGATGTTCTTGGTACTTGCTGTCCTTGTGTTTTTAAGTATTAAGTCATGGGCAACTTTTTCGCAGCAAGGCTTGGCATTTGTAACTGGTTCAACTTGGGATAACACAACTGAACTTGGCACTTTTCAAATTTGGCCGATGTTAGTTGGAACAATCGTTGTGTCCATATTGGGTTTGATCATTGCAGTTCCGGCATCGATCGCCGTGGCATTCTTTATCGAATTCATGGCACCACCAAAAGTTTCCAGAGTTGCTACTTCTCTGGTGGACTTGCTAGCGGCGCTACCATCCGTGGTTGTTGGAATTTGGGGTATCTTCGTGCTCTCACCTGTCGCCGCAACATGGTCCGCTTCGCTTTCAAGCACTCTCTCATTTATTCCATTCTTCAGAAATGAATTCACTAACGCTGAAGGTGCTCCATTTATTGCGGCTTGGACGATCGCGGTAATGATCATCCCAATCATCACTTCAGTAAGTCGTGAAGTTATGGGAAGAGTAGATAAGGATTTAATCTCCGCAGCGACTGCATTAGGAAGCACAAGTTTTTCTAACATGCGCAGAATTGTGGTTCCCACAGCCAAGAGCGGAATCCTTGGCGGCATTCTCCTTGGATTAGGAAGAGCCCTAGGTGAAACTGTTGCGATCTTCTTCGTGTTGAATCTCGTGTTTGAAGTCAATTTGTTTAGGCCGCTTGAGCCAAAGGGTGGAAACGTTGCGTCCTTGATTATTGCGAAATTCGGTGAAGCAACACCGGAAGAGCTAAATGCTCTCATGGCTGCCGGTGTTGTCCTATTCGTAATGACTTTAATTGTGAACATGATTGCTACTTCGATCGTTCAACGCTCCGAAAGGCGAATGGCGTCATGAGTGTAAGCAATATTGAACTGTTAGAACGTCCACTAGACGTAACTCCTTGGAAGAAGCGCTCATCGAACTTCCGATACATCATTATCGCTGCTGCGATAATTCCAATTTTAGTTTCCTTGGCAGCATCAACTGTCTTAGAGCTTTCAGGCGCAGGAATACTGTTAACAGTGTTTTTGCCTCTTCAACTTTTGGCGGCGGCAATTGCTGCTGTTGTAACCCGAGGACGCAGAGGGGTAGCAG
Source organism: Candidatus Nanopelagicales bacterium (assembly GCA_044348415.1). Lineage (GTDB taxonomy): Bacteria > Actinomycetota > Actinomycetes > S36-B12 > UBA5976 > UBA5976. Next base: position 2,310 of record JBIKSW010000089.1, on the reverse strand, counting down.
ATTCCCAACTTAACGTTTTGGTTTACTTTGCAACTTTTTTTGTTGTGATCATGCTTGGCTCAATTTTGTTCTCAGTAGTCAGCTGGGGATTCAAAGCAATTAGCCCGCATTTCCTTTATCAAAATAACGTCTACATAACCCCAACAACCTCCCTAGAGTATGGCGGCGCTGGTCATGCTTTGATCGGATCACTACTCGTTGTGGGGCTGGCAACCTTGATTGCAGTTCCGCTAGGACTTGCGGTCGCCGTGTATTTGACCGAGACCAGAGGTCGATTTAAAGGTCCGGTTCGATTCTTAGCGCAGTCAATGAGTGGGCTGCCTTCCATCGTGGCCGGACTTTTTGTATACGCACTGTTCATTGCAACTGGAACTGTAAATTTGGCAGGCTGGCTTGGCTCACTCGCGCTTGCCTTGCTCATGCTTCCCACAGTGGTTCGAATGTCAGAAGAAGTTTTGAAACTAGTTCCTGGTGACCTCAGATCAGCTGCGCTTGCACTTGGCGCTCCGCAACGTCGAACTTTCTTCCAGGTAATTATGCCGACTGCAAAAGCTGGACTTGTTACAGCCATTCTTTTGGGTGTGGCAAGAATTGTCGGCGAAACTGCTCCGCTGATTTTAACTACCCGACTCATGTCGGAAACAAGTTTTAATCCCTTTTATGGAGACTTAGCAACACTGCCAACCTTCATTTTTTCAAATTTGACAGCAGGATTTGATACTGGACGAGCTCGTGCCTGGGCTGCTGCATTTTTACTTCTTGCAGTTGTTGGTTTGATTTTCGCTACTACACGCGCCTTGACATCACAGAAGGTTAAGTAAAAGGGGATTAATAAATGACGATACTAGGAGAAGGCCCAATGGATACCCAGATACAGAACTCAAATATTGCAGTACTAGATGCAGAGAGCCATCTCGAAGCACGCAACATACATGTGTGGTTCAAGGAGCGTCACGTTCTCTCAGATGTGTCGTTGCACTTCCCGACTAACTCAGTAACTGCCCTGATCGGTCCATCGGGCTGTGGAAAGTCAACATTCATTCGAACTCTAAATCGCATGCACGAGTTAATTCCGGGTGCCGGACTCGCAGGTTCGATTTATCTTGATAATGAAGACATCTATGCCCCTGGTGTTGATCCAGTTAGCATTCGTTTGCGCGTGGGTATGGTGTTTCAAAAACCAAATCCATTCCCAACTATGACTATCAAAGGCAACGTGCTAGCAGGACTGCGCTTAAACAACCGTCGAATTCGGGATGAAGATTCCTTGGTAGAAAGTTGTTTGAACCGCGCCAGCATTTGGAATGAAGTCAAGGACCGCCTTGATGCTCCAGCTGGATCGCTTTCTGGTGGTCAGCAGCAAAGACTTTGTATTGCCAGATCACTTGCAATGTCTCCTGAAGTTCTCTTAATGGATGAGCCATGTTCCGCCCTCGATCCTGGTTCCACCCGGAGAATCGAAGAAACAATCCGTGAGCTTTCGGCAGACATGACCATTGTGATCGTCACACACAACATGCAACAGGCTCAGCGCGTATCTGATCAAACTGCATTCTTCCTTGCTGAAGAGGGACAGCCGGGTCACGTGGTCGAATTTGGCTCAACTGAAAACCTATTCTCATCTCCTAATGACCCACGTACTGAAGATTACGTAAACGGTCGTTTCGGATAACGAAACACCAATTGTTCACCTAGAAATCACCTAAATGATTCCTAGAAGTGGATTCGACTTAACTCCAGACTGCTGAACTGAACTCGAGCCGGAAAAACCGGCACATTTCCTAAAGGAGAAAAAATGCGCCGCACTCTAGTAAGCGCAGTGGCCGCGGCCGCTGTTACCGCTTCACTGTTCGCTGCCACTCCAGCTCAAGCAGCTGAAGTTGATATCAAGGGTTCCGGATCTTCCTTCGCCGGTAACTTTCTAATCGATTGTGCAAGCCGTTACACCGCAAAGACTGGAAACAAAGTTTCCTACACCGCAACTAGTTCAGGTAAAGGCCGCGCATCATTCGCAGCTGGAACTGACGACTTTGCAGGTTCAGATTCACTATATGGAGCAACAGAAGCTGCACCACCTGCGTACACAACTGTTCCAGTAATTGGTGGTCCAGTTGCGATCGTTTTCAACGTTGCAGGAGTCAACAACCTGCGTTTAGATGCTGCCACTCTTGGCAAGATCTTTGACGGAACCATCACCAAGTGGAACGATCCAGCAATTGCTGCCCTCAACAAGAAGGCAACTCTTCCTGACAAGAACTTTACTGTTGTATACCGTTCGTCCAACTCTGGACCTACTCAGAATGTACAGAA
>JBIKSW010000088.1:0-4274 GCA_044348415.1 Candidatus Nanopelagicales bacterium | reverse complement strand
GGATTCGCTTTGTCATTTTGACTTGCACTTCTCAGAGCAATACTTAACGTTTTCCCAATCGCGTTGCCACTTCTTACGCCACTCAAACTCAAGTCCACAGGATGCGCATACTTTAGGCGAGAAACCATTTTTGGTTTGAGCGACGCGGGGCATATGGAAACCCTATTGTGAACTAATTGTCAGGGCAGAGTTGGGGACATTTCTCATACCGGCTCTGGAATTTTGTAGATTTAGCGTGGCCTTACCCAGTCCTTAACGGGTAGAGTGGTTGCAATGCGGCAACAGGTAAGGTGGCGTCTTTTGAAGTCTAATAACCTTGCTAGTCCTGTTTTCAAATTTGGGTCAGCTGCGATATCTCTAGGATTAGTTTTCACGATACTGAGTGCAGCCCCAGCTAGAGCTAGTGATGCAACCCTAGCGCCAGAGCCCGTTGCCACTTTAATCGACGAGTTCGCTCCGACGGAATTGCAAGTCACGCAAGATTCTCCAGAGCCCTCACTTTCTCCAGTGCCCTCACCAACACCAAGTCCATCCGCAACTCCATCCTCCCTCGACTCCATTGAAGAAGGGCAGTACGTACCCCGAGAAATCATTGTGAAGTTCGTGGCGGGAACTTCTGCTGCCGAACAAAGTAAGGCAATAAGTTTTGCCGGAGTTCTTGAATCAGAAGAGATCAGCGATCTAGCTGCTGACACAAAGCTGATCACGCTTAAACGTGATAAAGACCTAGTAGCAGTTATTGATTCAATTCAGAAAAGCACATTCGTTGAATATGCCGAACCCAACTATCTAGTTTCACAGCAGGATGTTTCTAATGATCCTTCAGTAGTCGATGGCAATTTGTGGGGAATGTCAGACCCAACAACTAGCAATGGATCTACAGGTGGCATCAATGCCACATCAGCTTGGGCAAATGGATACACGGGGTCGAATAAAACTTATGTAGCCGTATTGGACACGGGAGTGGATTACACCCACCCTGACTTGGCTGACAATATGTGGACTAATCAAGAAGAGATTCCAGGTAATGGAATTGATGATGATGCCAATGGGTTTGTAGATGACATTCATGGCTGGGATTTTCTGAGCAACACAGGAGATGTCATGCCAGGAGGTAATGCACATGGAACTCACGTTGCAGGAACTATTGGAGCGGTTGGCAATAACGGAATAGGCGTTGCTGGAGTCAGTTGGGATGTTTCCATCATCTCGGCAAAAATGATTAGTGGAAATGGCCGAGGAACTCTTGCCGCCGCTATTGCTGCAGTCGATTACGTTACCCAACTTCGCACGCAAAAAGGCCTAAACATTGTTGCCACCAACAACTCGTGGACATTCTTTGGCGCATATTCACAAGCACTGCGGGATGCGATTCGACGCGGTGGAGATGCAGGAATTTTATTTGTAGCTGCTGCTGGAAATGCTGGAGTTAATTCTGATGAAGACACAACTTTTCCAATGGGCTATACCTGCACAACTGCAAGCCGGCAATGGGATTGTTTAGTTTCGGTTTCGGCCAGCGATTCAAATGGAAATCTTGCAAGTTTCTCAAATTATGGAAAGAAATCTGTTGATATCTCGGCTCCAGGTGTTTCAATTCTCTCCACTTTGCCAGGAGGAGGATATGGCGCATTAAGCGGAACTTCAATGGCTGCTCCGCACGTAACGGGAGCAATAGCCCTCTGTGCTGCAACGAACCGTAGCCAACCTGCATTTGAATCTGTAAATGACATGTTCGGTACTGCACGAAAACGAGATAACCTCAACGGGACTTCAGTGACGGGCGCACTGCTCGATGTGAATGCGTACATTTCGAAATGCGCAGAACGGCGCGAAAGTTTTTCTGGTTACACATCTATGGTGATACTTTCATCCGTTTACACAAACCTGGCTCGACTTCAATGGGCAGACACCATTACTGGTGAGTATGGGCATGAGATCCTGATTGCAACTGGTCCTGCGGGATGCACGGGTACGTTCAAGCACCATGCCTTCATTGGGCCTGGCTTAACGAGCTATCCAATCCGAGGATTAGCCGAAGCCGAATTCTTCTGCCTAAAGATTCGTGGAATTAGGGACGCCGAAAAGGCAATGTATGTGACGTCGAACATGACGATTACATATACGTCCAACATGCCATTCGTAACTGGCCGAGCCTTAATGGCTGACGGGGTCACACCAGTGGCCCACCTTCAAGTTGCCTGGACAGCAGTCGGTCAATCTCGGACAAGTGCAAATGTAAGACCTGTAGTTACTGACCTTGATGGTTCGTACACTTTGCAAGTTCCAAATGGCACGCCTGGATATATTTGGATTCAAACACCGGCTAGACATGAAACGAATGCTACGTTTTTGCGACCCGTTCCCTCTTTACCTTTGAACTTTGCTCCAGAAGGACGCCTTACTGTAAATGAAGACACCACTGTTGACTTAGTCATGCCACCTGTGAAGAACGTGGTGGTCAAGGTCGTTGACGATGTAACGGGATCACCAATTGCCAACGCAGGGGTATCTATATCGAGCAACTCATTTTACTGCCCACGTGGATACCAGCTCTTTTCAACACCAACTCCAGTTGGAGAATCAAACTGTTCCTACTTAGCTCTCGGTCATCGGGCTCCATTAACTGATTCAAACGGCAATGTAACAATCACGACGATCGCCGAACCGACTCGAACCTCTCAAGTAATGTTTGGTACTAGCCATCCTGGTAATCTAGCCAGAGTTGGTCAGACCATGGCAACAGTTGGTGTTACAGATCAAATAGAAGTTAGAGTGCCGCCACTGATTTCCTACAGTGGCTCGGTGTACATGGCTGATGGGGTTACTCCCGTCTCGGGACTAACCGTTAGATGGCAAGCAGAAAACATCCGCAGTTCGTACGACCCTTCGATTGCAACCGCAAGTACCGATGGCTCAGGTCGGTTCACTCTGATGGCTCCAAAGGGAATGGTCGGCATGTTGCACATCCAGACACCTATCTATACGGGTTATTCAAGACATGGACAAGCAAGTCAGCCAAGCCCAATGCTGCCTGCAGATATGACCCCAGGCGGCGTTGTAACCATTACAGAATCGGGCGCTCCAACGTTAACGATGCCACCGATCGTTACTCAAAAAGTCCGAGTTACTGATCAAGCGACTGGACTACCAGTTGCAGGTGCCCACATGAGTTTGAACCACGACTATATGTCGTGCAACAGCGGTTACCAGATTTTCCCTGGAGCAAGTACGCGCCTGGGTGGAGACTGCTACTTCAAGCCAATAGGTATTCGGGGTATTCCGTCATACACCGATTCCAAAGGCGAACTCATTGTTGCTTTTGTTTCTGGTGTAAAGCCACCTTCGGGTTCTTTTCAATTTGGAGCAAAACATCCAACCAATCCAAACAGGATCGGTGAGAAATCATTTCGAGTTGGGGAAAATGAAGTTGTTGAAATCGCAATCTCAGCGCAATTCCGCACTCTTAAGGGAACTGTGCGACTCCAAGATGGCGTAACTCCCGTTAAAAACCTGAATCTACGCTGGAAACCAGACATTGTTTCAGGTGAATATTCTGATGCCATAATCCGCACGCAAACGAATGCGGATGGTAGCTATTCCATGCAGATACCAACAGACGTGCCTGGAGATTTGCGAATCGAAACACCGATTTACCATCCAACAACCCCAAAAACGATTTATGCAACTTACCCTTCACCGGAATTACCACTGTATTTCCGAGCGGGCGGCCCGGTGACAATGTTGGATGATCGCAGCATAGACATCACAATGCCGAAGCTTAAGCGCCTAAAATTCGAAGCCGTTGACGCATATACAAATGAACCGGTGAGCGAAGCACTCATTTCATTTAGTGATCGTGTTGGTTGCAATTTCCAAATTTTTCCCGGAGCGACTAACGACTGCAGCTTTTATGTTGGAGGCAACCCCGTTCCTTACATGGAAACGGACTCTCAGGGCAACGCTTATGTGACCGTAATCGAAGATTCTTGGCTAAGGTTCACCCCAGACGATGCGGCATTAGCGATTCACCCGTTAGATGGACAACGAGTCGGCAGGCTGTTGATTGATCCAAAGGCGGGTGACACCTACAGAATTGTTATTCCAGGAACCCCAAATATTCCTAAGCAACCAATTGCTAAAAGTCATAACGGTGAAGTGCAACTTAGTTGGACTGAACCTTGGCATGGTGGCGCATTTATTGACTACTACAAAGTTTGGGTTGCAACAGATGCGTCAGGGCCTTATGAGTTAGTGAGCCAAGGCAGTTGTGC
>JBIKSW010000087.1:0-4297 GCA_044348415.1 Candidatus Nanopelagicales bacterium | reverse complement strand
ACTTCATCTATACGCTCAGCAGCAAGTTCACAAACCCCTGTTTCGATTACACGTCGTCGATCACTGAAGGCCGCCGCGTCACTCGCACTCACCTCACTATTTGGTCGTTCTGAATTGGTACCGTTCCATACGGGTGGGTGGTCTACAACAAACGTCCCACCGTTTCGCCCGCGTTTAGCGATTAAAAAGCCACCTTGCACAAGTACCTGTAAAGCTGATCGCACCGTTACTCGGCTGACTCCTATTAATTCCGCCAGTTCACGCTCAGGTGGCAACTGCTGGCCGGGCTTGATGAGCCCAAGTTTGATTGAGTGGCCCAATCTCTCAACTGTTTCCTCGAACATGTTGGCTGACGGTGCGGACCCGCGCAGCAAAGCCTCGCCCTGAGAGCCAACTGATTCTGTGTCAGACATTTCCGTTAATTCCTCAAATAGGCCGCGGGTGATCTAGTTCCTCGCTTAGTCTATAAGGTACGTACTAATACCTTTAAAATTGCAATCAACCCAATAGACGAGAGGAAAGACTATGGAACTTGAAAAACTCAGGTCCCTTATTGGATCGGGAGATATCGAAACTGTCATAGTTGCTAGCCCCGACATGCAAGGGCGCCTCTTTGCTAAGCGCATGACTGGCCGGCATTTCTTGGGTGCAGGACAAGACGGCGTTGGCACTTGTTCGGTTGTGTTGGGTTGGGGACACGATCATGCACTCGATCCAGGTTATGAGTTAACTGGTTGGGCAAATGGATACCCCGATCTTCATGTTCGCCCGGACTTTACATCCATCCGGCCCTATCCGTGGTTTGAAAAGACGGCATTCATTATGGGTGATGCGACAAAACCTGATGGATCTGAAATTTCAGTTGCGCCGCGAACCATTCTTAAGAGCATGATCGCCAAGCTTGCCGAACATGGTTTGCGACCACTCTTCGCTTCCGAACTCGAGTGCTACCTATTAAAAGAAACGCCAGAGACCGCATTTGATAAAGGGTTCGTGAATCTGCAAACCAAGCACCGCACGCTCCACCCCGAAACATTAAGTCGCATGTCTGAAGATGAAGGATATCTAGGTGAGCTACGATGCCAAATGGAGTCCGCAGAAGTCAAAATTGAAATGGTAAAAGCCGAGTATGCGCCGGGACAGGTCGAGATAAACCTGGAATACACCGATGCACTTGAGGCAGCTGATCGCCATATGGTTCTGAAGGCGGGCGCGAAAGACATTGCGCTTCAACAAGGTCTGGTCGCAACATTCATGGCAAAACTGGCACATGATTTAGGCGGAAGCTCGTGCCACATTCATATGTCGTTACTAGACAAAAATGGCCAGAGTGCATTTTCAGATGGTCCAGCCGGTAAGGGCAACTCGGCAACCATGCGCCATTTTCTTGGCGGCATGATGGCACATCTACCCGATGCATTTCTATTCTTTGCCCCGACTACAAATTCCTACCGCAGAATGCGAGCAGGAACATTCGCACCAAACATGTTGACCTGGGGTGAAGACAACAGGACAGTCGCATTACGTCTTGTCGGCAAGGGTGCGGCTCGTCGAATCGAGAATCGAATTCCAGGAGCGGACGTCAACCCTTACCTAGCCTATTCAGCAATGCTTGCTGCAGGATTACGTGGCATTGAAGAAAAGCGTGAGCCGATTGGTGGCGCAACTATTGGAAATGCATATGACATTAAGGATGCTCCAAAGCTTCCATCGGATCTTGGCGAAGCAACCGATGTGTTCGAAACTTCCGAATTTGTTCGCACAGCTTTTGGCGAGGATGTTCAAAAACACTATGCCAATTTTGGCCGCCAGAGCGTTCGTGCTGCATCAGTAGTCGTTACAGATTACGAACGTCGCATGCTTCTACTCGACATCTAAAAACAAACATAAAAACACGATCAGGAGAAACTACCTAATGGAAACTAAAGGAAACAATTTGCCAGCAGACCCACGCCAATGGGTCAAGGATTTGGAAGCTATCTGGCAGGCACGCGATGGTGTAGAAGCAGCTAAAGGATTTACCGAAGATGCTGTTCAGGTATGGGGAACGAACCAGAGACAAACTGGCCCAGAGCTTGCAACTCGCCCAGCGAAATGGTTCGCGTACGCCAAAGACTTAAATATCACCAAAAAGTATTTGGCGCATAGCGATGACACAATCGTTGCTTCTTGGAACAGCACTTACACTCATCCGGAAACCGGCAAAAAAGTTTTCGAGCGTGGAATCGAATACTTTGTATTCCGCGAGGGCCTAGTAGCGGAACAACACGCTTGGCAGCACAGCTGGAACGAAGGCGACGTGAGTAGCACCGGTGACATCAGCACCGACTGATTTTCAACATCGGGCAAGCTTTTTTACAGTTTGGGTTTTGATCTCTCATGAAAAACTAATTCCATGAATTCTGAGGATTTCCAGCCGAACGAGCAACTCCTATTACGCGCCCTTGAACTCTTAACAAGCCCCGAGAATTTCACATCCTCAGCACCTCTGCCCGCAAAGCTTCCTGAAATGGGCATTGGTTCAATGGATGCGCTTTCAGCGATGTTTGATGATGTGCTCGGTAAAAGTCGGGACCTTGGAGCGCCTGGGTTCTTCGCGCACATGGATCCACCTACGCCCGCAATCACTTGGGCAATGCACCTTTGGACTGCGAGCCGAAATCAGAACCTATTGCATCCCGACACTGCCCCACGTGCTCGCGAATTGGAAAAGCTCGCAGTCGATTGGATAGCGCCGTGGTTCGGAATGTCCGGTGGACACATGACGCCTGGCTCTACAGTTGCAAACTTGACTGCAATTTGGGCAGCACGGGAAAGTGGATGCCGCGTTGTTGTTTCAGGAACCGGCGCTCACCTCAGCATCCGCAAATCTGCACACCTTCTTGGAATGGAACACAGAATCATTGATGACTGGTCCAACACTGGCGATCTCATGGATGCTGTCGCTGTGATTACTGCCGGAACGACCAGTACTGGCGAAATTGAGCCGCTTGATGCAGCAAGTGAGGCTCATTGGCGTCACATTGACGCAGCCTGGTCTGGCCCGCTCCGTCTGAGCGAGCGCCATCGACACCTTCTTGATGGAATAGAAAGTGCTGACAGCATTGCAATCTCGGCACACAAGTGGCTCTTTCAGCCGAAAGAATCTGCATTTATTTTGTTTGCCGATCACGAAACGGCACATAAATCAATCAGTATCGACGGGGCGTATTTGGCGGTACCTAACGTTGGTGTTTTGGGATCACATGGCACCATTGCCGCCCCACTAATTGCAATGCTTCTTGCTTTTGGTCGCGAAGGCATTGCCAGCATGATCGACAATTCAATGACACTTGCTGATGAACTCGCCGCGCTTGTTATGGCGCACGCTGATCTTGAATTACGGTCAGCACCTAACTGTGGAGTGGTCTGTTGGCGTCACAAGAGCGTAAGCGTTGACGACATTAAGCGGCATCTTCCTGATGATGTAATGGTGTCAAGCACAACTATTAACGGCGAACCATGGCTCAGATCAGTTGCCGCAAACCCAAATGCGAACCCTGCAAAGGTTGTTGCGGGAGTACTGCAAGCGGCTGAAAAATCTCAGCAACAATAGGGCGTAGACGAGTCGGTCTGTAAGCGGGATTCGTAAAGAGTTCGATCCGACGAATCGAGGGATCACTATTTTGGGCAGAAAAATTCCAATGGGATATTGTCAGGGTCCCTAGCGGTTACTGCCCAGCCATAGGATGCATCTTCAATTGGACCGTGCTCAAATTGCAGCTCGGAAAGTCTATTGAACCAATCCACTACCTCCGCCTGATCTTGGCAAGAGATTCCTATGTGATCAAGCCCAATGCGCAAATGCGAAAAGGACTCATCTGGATTACTCAGTTCGTGCTTTGTAAAACTAAGCATTAAACCATTGGCCCAAACTAGAACTACTCGCTGCCAACCGTCACCTTCACTAGGAAACACTTCCGCATCGCCGAAAAGCTTCAGATACCAATCTGAAGTTTGCTTTAGGTCAGAAACAGAAAGTGTTATGTGATGAATGGGATTCATACTCAAAATCGTAACACTCATCAATTACAACCAAATAAGTAGACGAGTCGGTCTGTAAGCCGGATTCTGTACGCTTGCGCGCGATGATCATCCATCTGCGATTGTTGTTACCAACAACCTGTTGCAACCTACCTGCAGGCGTGTGACGGGCAGTCACCTGCTACTTGGTCTTGCTCCGAGTGGGGTTTACCTAGCTACCTATGTCGCCATAAGTACTGGTGAGCTCTTACCTCACCGTTTCACCCTTACCTAT
>JBIKSW010000086.1:0-4343 GCA_044348415.1 Candidatus Nanopelagicales bacterium | reverse complement strand
TTCTTTTCATAGAAGACTGCGTTCTCTTTCATCGCGGCAAGAAACTCTGCAGTCTTTTCGTCACCTTCAGTTACTCGCATTCCAGTTACGAAGGATTGAAATGAGGCATTGGTTGGGGCGATCGCAACACGACCCTTCCAGCCTGGATCTGCCAAATCAAAAACCGACTTTGGTATATCGGTTACTAACTCAGGGTTGTAAGCCAGCACTCTTGCTCGGCCGGATACGCCAACCCAGGATCCATCTTTGGCACGATACTCAGCGGGAACTAGATTTAATACATCTTCTGGGAATGGGAAGGTCTTCGCTTCGCCGCTGACTGCGCCCAATGCACCTGCGTCTTGTGAAAGAAAGACATCAGCCTTTGTGTTTTCGCCTTCTTCAAGAATTGTGGCGGCCATCTCCGAAGATTCGCCATAGCGAACACTTACTTCTATGCCAGTCTCAGCGGTGAATGAGGCAAGGAGTGGTGCAATCAAGTCTTCGGAACGACCTGAATAAAGGGTTATAGATTCACTATTGGTTGCTGCGCTGCTGGAACTATTAGGAGAGGAGGCAGATTCGCTGGCACATCCCGAAAGCAGGACTGAAATGCCGAGGATTGAAATAGTTAGCAAACGACGAGACAAAGCTGAGCTCCTAATTACGTTAATTATGCAACTAAATGGTTGCATAATTAATTTTGTAACTAAAAGGTAGCGAAAATGCATAATGCGGTCAAATGGAGAAAGCAGTGGCAAAGTCAGGGAAATAAAAGCACCCCGATAGCCTTATCAACGTGGCACAAGAGATCTCCTTTAGAAGCGACGTAACAGTCGAGCTGGTTAAGCATTCAGCTGGCGACGCTGACGTGCTTTGGGCAGCCCGAGTATCAACCAAAGGGGATCAATCGGCTGTTGATGTAAATGCAGATTCTGCCGCGTCTGCTGGTTTGATCAACTATTTGATGCGAGATCGCCACGGCAGCCCTTTTGAGCATTCAGTATTCACATTTTTTGTGCAAGCACCAATCTTTATGTGGCGTGAGCATTTCCGTCACCGCATGGCAAGTTACAACGAAGAGTCCGGTCGTTACAAAGTTCTCGAACCTATTTTTTACACGCCTGGGCCAGAGCGCAAACTTATTCAAGTTGGAAAAGCCGGCGCATACGAATTTGTTGATGGCACGCCAGAGCAATTTGATATTGTCACCGCAGAAACAAAAAAGTCATGCGAAGTTGCCTACGCTTCATACGAAGCGATGCTTGAAGCGGGCGTAGCTAGAGAAGTAGCGCGCATTGTCCTTCCTGTAACGATTTATAGCTCTGCATACGTAACTATGAATGCGCGAGCGCTAATGAATTTTTTGAGTCTGCGTCGTAAAGCAGAAGGTTCACACTTCCCGTCCTTCCCACAGCGCGAAATTGAAATGGTTGCAGAGAAGTACGAATTAGAATTTGAGCGAATCATGCCACTTACCCACGCATCGTTTGTGGCTAATGGCCGAGTTGCTCCCTAGTTAATGTCGAAAGTGAATAGGTGAGATTGTGAAAGCAGAGTCGGTATTCGGCACGGTTTTGACTGCAATGGTCACACCGTTTACAACTGATGGCACAAAGATTGATTTTGACGCTGCAGCCAAGCTTGCAAATGATCTTGTTGATCTGGGCAATAACGGCTTAGTTGTAAATGGCACAACCGGCGAATCGCCAACCACAGATGAGCACGAGAAGCTTGAGCTGTTAAAGGTAGTTATCGAAGCTGTTGGAGATCGTGCCAAAGTTGTAGCCGGCGCCGGATCAAATGACACGGCGCATTCAATTCTGTTAGCAAAAGATGCGCAAAAAGCCGGCGCACATGGATTGCTCGTTGTAACTCCGTATTACAACAAGCCACCGCAAGCAGGGATTTACGCCCACATGATTGCAGTTGCTGATTCAACAGACCTGCCGGTAATGATCTATGACATCCCAGGTCGCGCTGGCGTAGCCATCAACAACGACACCATGTTGCAGCTTGCACAGCATCCAAAAATTATTGCCAATAAAGATGCAAAAGGTGATCCTTGGGCAGCTTCACAAATCATGGCGCAATCCGATCTCGCTTACTACTCAGGTGATGATCCGCTAAATCTTGCGCTACTAGCAATCGGAGCTGTTGGCGTTGTAAGTGTCACCGGACACATTGTGGCTGACCGTCATAAGTTGATGGTGGAAGCTATGCAGAACAATGACGTTGCCACTGCTCGAGAGATAAATCGCAAACTTGTTCCGATTACCGAAGGAATTATGACTAGAGCGGGAGGCGCGATCATGGTGAAAGCAGCGCTTGATCAGCTCGGTAGAACTGGTGGCGGCTCACTTCGTTTGCCGTTGATTCCCGCAACTGAAGACCAAAGGCGTGTGCTCAAGGAAGATCTTGTTAAGGGTGGCTTCAGTCTGTGACATTTTCACAACTTGAGTTACCAACACCACCACCGCTAACGGACGATACCTTCCGAGTGGTTGCACTTGGTGGTCTTGGCGATATTGGTCGCAACATGACCGTGCTGGAGTATCGCGGCAAACTTCTGATTGTTGACTGTGGTGTTTTGTTTCCAGAAGAGACGCAACCTGGCGTCGATTTAATTCTGCCGGATTTTGCCTACGTTCAAGATCGCTTAGATGACGTTGCAGCCGTAATCCTTACGCATGGACATGAGGATCACATCGGTGCCGTCCCGTATCTACTGCGACATAAGCAAGACATCCCAATCGTTGGATCCCAACTAACTCTGGCTTTCATTGAAAGCAAGTTGAAGGAACATCGAATCACTGCGTACACGCACGCTGTGAAAGAGGGAATGACCGAAAAATTTGGTGACTTCTCGGTTGAATTCATCGCAGTCAATCATTCGATCCCTGATGCGTTGGCCGTTGCTGTAACGACAGATGCTGGAACTATTTTGATAACCGGTGATTTCAAAATGGACCAACTGCCACTTGATGGTCGGGTGACTGACTTAAATGCGTTTGCGCGCCTAGGGGACAAAGGCGTAGATCTTTTCTTGGTTGATTCAACCAATGCGGAAGTTCCTGGATTTGTTACCAGTGAAAAGGACATCATTCCAACGTTGCAACAAGTCATCGGGGGAGCATCCGGGCGGGTAATCGTTGCCTCATTCGCATCGCACGTTCATAGAGTGCAACAGATTATCGATGTTGCCGTTAAGAACAATCGCAAGATTGCATTTGTTGGACGCTCCATGGTTCGAAATATGGCACTGGCAAGTGATCTTGGATATTTAACTATTCCTGGTGGCGCGCTCATCTCTAGTGACGAGATGGCGGACATGCCTGATGATCAAGCAGTTTTGATTTGTACTGGATCCCAAGGCGAACCAATGGCTGCACTGGCAAGAATCGCCAATCAAGATCACGCCATCTCGGTAGGAACTGGTGACACTGTAATCCTTGCTTCGTCGTTGATTCCTGGTAACGAGAATGCGGTTTATCGAATCATTAACGATCTAACGCGACTAGGTGCACATGTGGTGCACAAAGGAAACGCTCTGGTTCACGTTTCAGGTCATGCTGCCGCAGGCGAACTTCTCTATTGCTACAACATTGTTAAGCCAAAGAATGTCATGCCAATACATGGTGAATGGCGACACTTAAGAGCTAATGCGGACTTGGCCATCAAGACCGGTGTTCCCGAGTCTCGAGTCATGCTTGCAGGCGACGGAATAGTTGTCGATCTTGTGAATGGCAAAGCAAACATTGTTGGCGCTGTCCCTTGTGGTTATGTCTACGTCGAAGGATCCACCGTTGGCGAAGTATCTGAGTCGCTACTAAAGGATCGTCGAGTGCTTGGTGAAGATGGCTTCTTGTCGATTGTTGCCGCGATTGATTTTGCCGATCGCAAGGTAATTGCCGGTCCGCAGATTCACGCTCGAGGGTTTAGTAAAGAGGAAAGTGTGTTTGAAGAGATCTTGCCAAAGATCAAGTCAACGCTTGAAGTTGCACTAGCTGAAGGCGTTACGGACACGCATCAATTAGGACAAATGGTTCGACGGGTAGCGGGTAAATGGGTAGGCGAGAAGCACCGCCGCCGTCCGATGATCGTGCCACTAATAATTTCCAATTAATACAAGGAAATAATTAACAATATTCCGACACGCCGTAACTCTTGGTGCCAGTGTTACTGGAGTGTTTCAGATATATTTGTTATATGGCTTCCCCGTCAGCGGCAAAGACTCGTCCGCGCCCCTCATCCACATCCCGACCACAAGGACGAAATTCCGGATCTGGACGTGCTCCGGTTAAGCCACGAAAGAGCTCAAAGCCTTCGGTACTAACAAGTGCTTTTCAAGGACTTCGCAAATT
>JBIKSW010000085.1:0-4385 GCA_044348415.1 Candidatus Nanopelagicales bacterium | reverse complement strand
AGTGCCATTCTTTGGCGCACTTACTTCAACACCAACAACTGCCACTTTGCAGCCAGCTCTTTTGGAGCGTACATGGATTTATGAACTTGACCTCAAGGAACGTTTAGTCAGGTACGCCGCTGCAGACACTAAATTTACTGCTGCACTTCCGCTTGATCCAATGCATGGAACAGTAGGTGTGGCACCGGCTCTTGGTGAAGTTAGATCGTCACTGACACCAGGTAACTGGGGTGGAAATATGGATACTCCAGAAATGCGAGCTGGCGTTACTTGTTATCTCGGCGTAAATGTTGAAGGTGCATTGTTTTCATTTGGGGATGGTCACGCTCGCCAAGGTGAAGGTGAAACCTGTGGTGTCGCCGTTGAAACCGCGATGGATACAGTCCTGATTTTGGACCTGATTAAAGGCAGCCCAACTCCATGGCCACGAATTGAATCTGACGATTACATAATTACTACTGGCTCGACAAAACCACTAGAAGATGCATTTCGAATTGCGCATTCTGAAATGGTTCATTGGGTTAGCGAACTAACTGGGCAATCAACTTTGGACAGCTACCAGTTCGTTTCACAAACGGCGCTTACGCCAGTGGCAAATGTGGTCGATACAAATTACACAATGGTTGCTAAAGTTGCAAAAGATTATTTGGGTAGTGTGAACATCATGCAGGGTATGCATCAAAAGATGCTGGCTCGTGCTGCGCATTGGCGCGATTATCAGAAGGGTAAGTAATGCCAAGAGTTCAACGAATGGAAATTGACTTAGCGCTTGCTATCGACATGACGAATGCGGCAAAAGCTAAAGCCATTGAAATCAATGCGCCAATGTCGATTGCCGTGCTTGATGCAGGCGCAAATCTGCTGAGCTTTCAGCGCATGGATGGCGCCGAACTAGCCGGACCAAATTTGGCAGTTGATAAGGCTTACACGTCGGTAACAAATCGAATTGATACCGGTGACCTTCGAGCGCGAATTGCTCCGGACGGTGACCTGCCAGGTATGAATGCAAACGGTAACGGTCGTTACATTGCTTTCGCCGGCGGCATTCCTTGTTGGGATGGCGATCGTGTCGTTGGAGCTATCGGAGTAAGTGGTGGCTCATGGGATGAAGACCAAATTTGCGCCGAAGCTGGGATTGAAGTTTTCAAGCGAGCATGCCAGGCATGACCCAAAACGAGCCAATTGGCCGCTTTCGTTTTATGAACGAGCAGCGGGTCAACTTAGATGGCTTTGCAACACCAGCACCTGAGTTAGGTCTGGTTGCATTCAATGGTTTAAATGATCCGTCGCCATCAATATCCATCAATGCTGGACGCATAGTTGAAATGGATGGTCGCAGTGAATCAGATTTTGATTCAATTGATGAGTTCATCGCCCGACACGGCATTGATCTAACCGTTGCGCAAGAGGCAATGGCAATTGATAGCACTGAGTTTGCTCGCAGGCTGGTCGATCCCAATCATTCTCGGAAAAGTATTGTACGACTTGCCTCAGGCATGACTCCTGCAAAATTAGCCGAGATACTTTCGCAACTAAGTGCTGCCGAATTGGTAATTGCCATGACCAAAATGCGAGCTCGTCGCACGCCAAGCAATCAAGCGCATGTAACCAATAGATCTGACGACCCACTATTGCTTGCCGCAGATGCAGCAACGGCAGCAGCATTTGGATTTAGAGAACTTGAAACTACGGTTCCTGTTGCAGCCGATGCGCCATCAAATGCAGTTGCTGTTTCAATTGGCGCTGCAGTCGGATCCCCTGGCGTGCTCGTTCAGTGTTCAGTTGAAGAATCCGCAGAACTCGCATTAGGTATGCGCGGTCTTGTTTCTTACGCTGAAACCGTTTCGCTGTATGGAACAGAACAAATCTTTATTGACGGTGATGACACGCCTTGGTCAAAGGCCTTTTTGACCAGCGCTTATGCAAGTCGTGGTATCAAAATGCGCGTAACTTCTGGTGGTGGATCTGAAGCGCTCATGGGTGGCGCTGAGAAATGCAGCATGTTTTATTTGGAAGCACGATGTGTCGCACTAGCTCGAGCAATTGGGGCCCAAGGTGTGCAAAACGGCGGCATTGATTCTGCAGCAGTTGCCGGCGCAGTGCCAGGTGGGGTTCGCTCCTTAATGGCAGAGAACGTAATGGTGATGTTGCGAAATCTCGAGGCCTGCACAGGTAACGATGCCCTCATGAGTGAATCCGATGTGCGCCGCACCTCCAGAACTCACCCAATCTTTATTGGTGGCTCAGACTTTATTAATAGTGGATTTGGTTCAATTCAGCGCTACGACAATATGTTTGGCCCAAGCCAGTGGAATTCAGAGGACATAGATGATTTCTTAGCTATGCAACGTGACTGGGGTGTAGATGGCGGACTTCGAACTGCAGACGAAGTAGAAGTCGAAAGACTTAGACGTCGAGCTACTGAAGCAGTTACTGCTGTTTATTCCTGGCTAGGGCTTGGGGATTTTTCACAAGAATGGGCCGAAGAAGCTATCGATGCGGCCGGATCAAAAGACATTTCTTCTGGCGACTTAATGCTTCCTTTAACTGCGGCTCGCACAATCATGGAGACTAACGTCACGATGCTCGACGTTATTGCCGCGCTTGCGGAAAATGGTTTTGATCTAGAAGCCCAAAGATGTCTTGACATGCTTAAAGCTCGTGTGGCTGGCGACTATTTACAAACCTCAGCAATTTTTGATGAGCAAATGAATGTTTTATCGCTGGTCACTGATCCAAATGAATATTCAGGACCGGGAACTGGGTACCAACCAACCAGCGCGCGCCAGGAAGAAATCGACACAATTCGCCAACAGCGTTCGGTTTCAGATTTGCTCGCTGAACAACAAGCCTTCGAAAACAAAAACATTTATGCAACAGGTGCTGCCGAGACGAGTTACGATCCACGCGATGTTGTTATTGGAGTTTCGCCAGCAACTGGCAAAGACATCTGGGTCACACTCTCTGGATTAAGTCTTGCTGATGCAATCTCGGAAGTTCTCGCAGGACTAGAAGAAGAAGGTTGCACGGGAAGAATTGTCAGAATTAACGACACTCTAGATTTAGGAATGATTGGGCTTACTGCGGCGAGACTCTCTGGATCAGGTGTCAGTGTTGGACTACAGGCAAAAGGTACCGCCTTGATTCATCGCAGAGATCTTGCACCGCTGGCCAATCTTGAACTTTATTCCGTAGCGCCGACTATCACCCGCGAGCTTTATCGCATGATGGGAATCAATGCTGGCCGTCATGCCAAGGGCGCCACTCCTGAACCAGTTAGAAATCCATACTCGGACGAGGCAATCGAAGCTCGCTATCACACCAAAGTGGTTTCGCTAGTTGCGATTGAAAGAGAGTGCGTGAATAGCAATGGGCCTGAAGTTATGGAGCTTAGATAGTTATGAGTGAACAAAAAGGTTTTTCTGGAAAAAATGTTTCTGAAGTAACTGTTGAGTCAATTCGACGTGGGGACATTACTCTGGACGATGTCCGAATCCATCCTGAAACTTTGGCAAAGCAAGCCCAAGTTGCCAGAGAAAATGGCAATCCACAATTAGCTGAAAACTTTCTTCGCGCCGCCGAACTAACTTCGTTATCAGACGAGTTAGTTATGGGTTACTACGATGCATTGCGTCCAGGACGTTCAACTCCCACGCAGCTATTAGAAATTGCTGACGAATTATCAAAGCATGGTGCGGAAAAGAATGCGGAGCTGTTTAGGCAGGCGGCAGATGTTTATGCTCGTCGTGGTTTAGCAGCAAAATAGTTCATATGGGACTCGTTGCTGGAATCGACATTGGTAATTCCACGACCGAAATCGTGATCGCTTCTGGAAGTGAGCCGATCGCCTGGGATCGCAGACCTACTCGAGGTATGAAGGGTTCGGAAGCCTCAATTAAAGCAGCGGTTTCACTATTGCAAAGTTTACAGCGCGAACACCAGCTCACAATTGAAAAGGTTGTTGTAGCCCCATGGCAACCAGTTGAGACCTTAACTTCAACTATTCACGAACCATTGCCCGATACTGGTCGGTTGCAAATCTTAAAGACCGCTCATCAAAGTGTTGTTGGTGATGGCTGGGCAATCGGCGAACCCTGGGTAATTACGAATGAAGCTAATAGCAAAGTCTCATTGATCGCAGTAGTTCCAAGTGGTGTTGGATTCGAGTTTGCTGCCGCAGCTATCAATCGAGAGTTGGCGAATGGATCAAACATAGTTGGCGCTGTAATCGCCGATGACGAAGCTGTGTTGGTTGCTAAGCGCGTGAGTGCAGATATTCCTATCGCTGATGGCGTGGATACTGAAATTGCGCGCACCGCACAGAGACTTTTTCTAGAAGTAAGGCCACAAAACTCTTCACTCAAAATCGCCACCGATGTTTGGGC
>JBIKSW010000084.1:0-4401 GCA_044348415.1 Candidatus Nanopelagicales bacterium | reverse complement strand
GCACCGCCGCCAATGTCTAGGAAGTTTGCTGGCTTAACTCCACCAAACTCTTCACCTGCATAAGCAACAACGTCCAAGGTAGACATAACTAAGCCAGCACCATTTCCAATGATTCCGACTTCACCTTGAAGTTTTACGTAGTTCAAATCAAATTCTTTTGCGCGGAGTTCAATTGGATCTGTCTGCGCATTGTCGATAAGTGCTAGATGTGATTCATGACGGTACTGCGCATTGTCATCAAGTGAAACTTTGCCATCGAGTGCAAGTACGCGACCATCTGTGATCTTTGCCAGTGGGTTAACTTCAACCAGAGTTGCATCTTCTTCAACTAAGACTTTCCAAAGACTCTGCAGCATTTCAATTACTTGATCCCGAACTTCCGCTGGGAACTTTGCAGCATCTGCAATCTCAGTAGCTTTTTCTAGCGTGCAGCCAACAATTGCATCAACGCGAATCATTGCTAAGGCATCCGGATTGTTTACGGCAACCTCTTCGATTTCAACGCCACCTTCAACGCTGGCCATTGCAAGAAATGTGCGATTGGTGCGATCTAGCAAAAATGAAACGTAGTACTCGGCGGCAATGTCTGCGGCCTCAGCAACCAAAACTTTATGGACAACATGTCCCTTGATATCAAGTCCAAGAATATCTTTTGCGCGATCCTTGGCATCACTTGGATTGTCGGCTAGCTTTACGCCACCTGCTTTACCGCGGCCACCGGTCTTGACTTGGGCTTTAACTACAACAGTGGTTCCAATGTCAGTTGCTACGGCTTCGGCTTCTTCGGGTGTGAAGCAAACTTTGCCTGGCACAACAGCTACGCCATGTTTGGCGAATAATTCTTTGGCTTGGTATTCGTATAGATCCACGGTTGGCGGGTCACTTTCTCGCTAGCTTGTGAGACAACCTTAGCGAACGCTTGCGACACCTACGTTGGCGCGAACCCATTCAACGACATCTCCAATCGGAGTGCCTGGTGTGAACACATGTGCAACGCCCGAATCCTGCAACTGAGTTACGTCATCAGTTGGAATTACTCCACCACCAAAGACCACAATGTCGGCAGCTCCCTTTGCTGCCAGAAGTTCGATTACGGCAGGGAACAAGGTTAAATGTGCACCAGAGAGAATCGACATTCCGATTGCATCAGCATCTTCCTGGATAGCAGTTTGCACAATTTGTTCTGGAGTTTGATGAAGTCCGGTGTAGATAACTTCGAATCCAGCGTCACGAAGCGCGCGGGCAATCACTTTGGCGCCGCGATCATGGCCATCTAGACCAGGCTTTGCGATTACGATTCGAATTGGGCTCACCCCTTATTAATACAGGCATATTGCAGATGCCTGCAATTTGCCACGATCAATGCAGGTCATATTGCAGATGCCTGCAATTTGCCACGATCAATGCAGGTCATATTGCAGATGCCTGCAATTTGCCACGATTCCCCCAAATATTCCCAAAACTCCAATAAACCGCGGATATCCCTTTGTTCACTGCGTGGGTTATGTCACTTTTGCCACTAACACCACATTTTCATTTCCCAAAGTGCCAGAAGTCAGGTAGAAAAGACTTATAACTTAAGCATTTTTGCCTCCGATAGGGTCTAAGTATGAGCACAGCACCACGCGGTCGACATCGCGCTGCCCGCCATGCTGCCCCAAAAAAGAAGGTAGTTTCTGGCAAGCACCTTGGCGCACTTGTTGGCGTCGCGGGAATGAGTTCGGTAGTTGCCACTTCTGGTTCAACCGTTGCCGGTGTAGTTCAAACTGGCGACACCAGTGTCCTGGAATACCCAGCAGCAACAGTTACTGCGGCTGGGCCACAGGCTGCCAGTGCTTCGATTCAAACCAGCACAACGCGAGCTCAAGCAGCCAGTCGTTCTGACGATCGCCAGACCCTAGCTGAAGCTGAAGTAGTTGCGGCCGCTGCCACAGTGGATGACCCAACGAGCGATCCGAATGCAGTTATCGATACAACTCCAACGGTTTCAAGTACGGAACGAAAGTCTCTTCAGGCTCTTGCTGCAACCACAGATCAGCTCGATACCTTGGTGGCGCAGGCACAGGATCAGAAGAATCAGCAAGCCCAAATTTTGTTAAGTGAGCAACAGGCCGCTTCTAACGCAAAGGCACAGGCTGAAGCAGCTCAGCAAGCAGCATTGATTGAAGCAGAGCGTCTTCGTCAGATTGGCGTTATCTCCGTTCCAATTCAGACTAATTACACCTTGAGTGCGCGTTACGGTCAGCGCGGTGGAATTTGGTCAGCCGGTTGGCACACCGGATTAGATTTCCGCGTTAAGAGTGGTACGCCAGTTGTTGCAGCCGCCAATGGAACTGTCATTGCTTCCGGTTGGGGCGGTGCCTATGGGTATCGCATCGAAGTTGATCATGGAAATGGTTACGTAACTGCTTACAACCATTTATCCAAGATTGAGATCACCGACGGTAAAGTCGCGGCTGGCCAAGAGATCGGAAAGTCTGGATCATCCGGAAATACGACTGGGCCGCACTTGCACTTTGAAGTAACCAAGGATGGCGAGTTTATGAACCCATCTTCTTGGCTCTGGGGCAATTAGTTCTAAAGCTTTTCAACTGGTGCGTAACGCAACAGTAAGCGCTTCTCTCCCGCACTCTTAAAATCAATCGTTGCCTCTGCCTTTTCGTTCTGGCCAACAACCGCAGTAACTGTTCCCATTCCAAACTTGTCATGAAGTACGCGATCCCCGACTTCAAGCACCATAACTGGTTCATCACGCTTAGTTGGCTTTGAATATCCGGAACCAGAAAGTCCAAGTGGACCTGGCTCTTCGCCTTGTCGATCCACCAGTTCAGCTGGGATTTCGGAAAGGAATCGAGATTCAGGGTTGTAATTCGGTTGACCCCAAGTGGAGCGTGCTACCGCCCGCGACAAATACAAACGCTTCATTGCACGAGTCATGCCAACGTAAGCTAAGCGACGTTCTTCTTCGAGTTCAGTGGCCGAACCTAATGCGCGCTGGTGCGGAAATACGCCATCTTCCATTCCAGTTAAGAACACAACTGGGAACTCAAGACCCTTTGCAGTGTGCAAAGTCATAAGAGTTACAACTCCACCGTGTTCTTCGCCGGTTGGAATTTGATCAGAGTCTGCAACTAGTGAAACGCGTTCCAAGAAATTAGAAAGTGTGGCAACTTCATCTGAATCATTGTCTTCAGCAAACTGTTCTTCGTATTCCCTCGTAACGTTCTCGAGTTCAGCAATATTTTCTACTCGAACTTCATCTTGTGGATCCTTGCTGGCGGTTAGTTCCTTAAGGTAGCCAGAGGCTTCCATCGCTGCTTCCAGAATCGCACTTGGTCCAGCGCCAGATTCATCAAGGGTTCGCAAGTTTCCAAGCAATCTATTGAATTCAGTTAGCGCAGTTGCTGACCTCGTTGGCAGAGTATGAATTTCTGACAATCTATTCAGGGCTGCACTGAAAGTTATCTTCTCGCGGCGCGCAAATCCTTCTACAGCTTCTTCGGCCTTATCGCCAATGCCACGGCGTGGAGTATTGAGAATCCTTCGCACTGACACATCGTCTTCTGGGTTAGACACAGCACGCAAGTATGCAAGGGCGTCCTTGATTTCTTTGCGCTCGTAGAACCTTGTGCCACCTACGACTTTGTAGGGCACGCCACGACGTATGAAAACTTCTTCAACGCTTCGTGATTGATTGTTGGTGCGATAGAAAACGGCAACATCTTTGTATTCAAAGCCATGGTTATCAATTAGGTCTGCGACGTTGGTGACGATGAAGTCAGCTTCGTGATGTTCGTCGTTGGCGGTGTAAACAACAATCTTTTCGCCGCTACCTTCAGCAGTCCAAAGGCGCTTGGCTGGCCTTCCGGAATTCTTTTCGATAACCGAATTAGCACTTGTCAGAATATTTTGAGTAGATCGATAGTTCTGTTCTAAAACTACGGTTTGTGCATCAGAATAATCTCGCTCAAACTCAACAATGTTTCGGATGTTGGCTCCGCGGAAGGCATAGATACTTTGATCGGCGTCACCAACTACGCACAGCTCGGCGGGAGCTATTCCATCTTTGCCATTACCAACCAATTCACGAATCAAAACATATTGTGCATGGTTTGTATCTTGATACTCGTCAACGAGTACATGTCGGAAGCGACGATGGTAATGCTCAGCAACATCTGGAAACGCCTGAAGCAGTGCAACTGTGTGGCCAATTAGATCATCGAAGTCAACTGCACTAGCTAGCATCAGTCGCCGTTGATACTCGCCATAAGCCTGAGCCACAGTCTGCTCTTGTGCAGTAACGGCTTTGCTAATTGCGTCTTCATAATCAATCAGTTCGTTCTTTAAATTACTGATTTGGCCGAGCAAATATTTTGGACTGTAAGACTTTGGATCAATTCC
>JBIKSW010000083.1:0-4449 GCA_044348415.1 Candidatus Nanopelagicales bacterium | reverse complement strand
CCCAGGATCAACTTCCAGCCCACGTAGGCGTGATTTTGGATGGTAATCGTCGCTGGGCTGCCGAAATGGGATCCTCCAGCGCCCATGGTCACCGAGCGGGAGCTGAAAAGATAACCGAATTTCTTGGCTGGTGTGAAGAGCTTGGGGTTGAAGTAGTAACACTTTGGTTGCTTTCGACTGACAATCTGCTGCGAGAACCAACTGAATTAGATGCCCTGCTGGAAATCATTGAAGACACAGTGACTGCCTTGGGCAATACCGGAAGATGGCAGATTCATCCCGTTGGTGCACTAGAACTTCTTCCCGAGAAAACTACAGATCTGTTAAATGCAACAAAAGCTGCGACCGAGAATGTGCCCGGACTCTTGGTCAATGTCGCTATTGGATATGGCGGACGTCAAGAAGTTGTCGACGCAGTTCGATCTCTATTACTTGAGGAATCGGCCGCAGGAAAATCACTTGATGAAGTTGCCTCCAAGATTGATATTGAACACATCGCTGCTCATCTCTACACCAAGGGTCAGCCTGACCCTGATCTTGTAATTAGAACTTCAGGCGAACAGAGATTGAGTGGATTCTTGTTGTGGCAAAGTGCGCACTCTGAGTTTTATTTTTGTGAGGCCTACTGGCCCAACTTTCGCCAAATTGATTTCTTGCGAGCTGTGCGTTCTTACACGGCTCGAAATCGACGGTTTGGGATTTAGTTAAACACTCCAATTGAGTTCTTTAAGATTTGTAAATCAGTCGTTGGTGCATCGCAAACAAAGCCACGGCAGACATATGCTGTCGCATTTCCTTCCACGACCGTTCGATGCGTGAGCAATGGTTGGTCGGCTCCCCAGGCATAAACCATTCCTGGCGCAGTTCCGTTTACTACCGCTTCCCTAAAATCAGAATCACTTGAGCCAACGACTGCGACTTCACGTGGCCCATCAAGCCAAGTTACAAACATCGCGCTACCCCAGCCTGCAAATCGAGTGTGAGATGCCACTAACGGAATTAGCGCAGGAATGAATTGCTCAGCCCAAGCTCGCATTTCGGTATCACCAGATAGCGCTGAATAAGTCAATGCGGCATCAATAGTTGCAGCCCAACCAGATGGCGTCACGTTATCTGTTGGGTCTACCTGTCTGGTTGCTACGTCTTTAGCTACCGGTTCAACATCATCAGCTGTATCCGTTAAACCTGTGCCTTGTTGGAAATGATTCTTTATGTCGCTAAGTAAACTCCCCGCAAGTTCGCGCCAAGTGTCGTCGCCATTTACCTGGGCTAATGCCAAGAACGCACTTGCCACCAAGGCTTGGTCTTCAAGCACTCCCAGCGCGTGCACCCCAGCCTTACCATCGCGGGAAACTCTGACCAATCTGCTTGGATGCGCTGGATCAGCTCCCAGATGAACGCTTACCAATAGATCTGCAGCGCGAGTTGCACATTCAATCCAGTCTTGTCGCTTGCAAACACTGCCAGCATCTACCAAAGCTCTAATCGCTAGACCATTCCAGCTAGCAACAATTTTGTCGTCTCTGCCAGGCGCTGGTCTAGTTGCTCGCACAGTCATTAACTTTGCGCGCAACGTGTTCCAGCGTTCCCAATCATCTGGATCCTGGTGCAGCGTAAGAACTGATTTACCATGCTCAAAAGTTCCAGCTTCGGTCACATTGCAAAGCTTTAGGACCCAGTCTGCGTCTGCAGAATCAAGAGCATCTGTAATTTGTTGTGGCGTCCACGCGTAGAACGCACCTTCTTCAGAGTGCCCGGAGTCAGCGTCAAGACTGTCAGCATCGAGAGCAGCCGCAAACCCACCTTCCGCAGTTTGCATTTCACGAATCAAAAATTCAGCAGTCTCTGTCGTAATGCGCAATGCTTGTTCGTCACCTGTTAGCCGGTACAAGTGGGCATAGATAGAAAGTAGTTGGGCATTGTCATAAAGCATTTTTTCAAAGTGCGGAACGGTCCAAGTTGAATCCACGCTATAGCGTGCAAACCCACCACCAAGTTGGTCGTACATTCCACCACGAGCCATGGCATTGCAAGTTTGTTCGATCATCTGCATGCCACGGAAATCTGGATCACTTCCAGCTAGCCGTTGCAGAGCTTCGTTTCGCAGTAGAAACTCGAGCGCTAGTGAAGGTGGGAATTTTGGAGCATCACCGAATCCGCCATTGATTGGATCAAAAGATGACGCCAGTGATTCAAGGCCTGAAGTTACCGCAAATGCGATTTCAGCTTTAGTGAAGTCAGATTTAGATTTAACGATCAAATCATTTCGAGAACCAATATGTTCCATGATTCGAGCAGATGATTCACTGACTCGTTCCCGTTCGCCCGTCCAAGTGTCATTCAACGCCAATAAAACTTGGGTGAAAGACGGCATGCCGTGGGACGGGCGCGGTGGGAAGTAGGTTCCGGCATACCAAGGCCTGCGATCATGATCTAACCAGACTGAATTTGGCCAGCCACCGTGACCAGTCATTGCTTGTGTGGCTTCCATGTACAACGAATCAACTGCTGGGAGTTCTTCCCGGTCAACCTTTATGTTTACAAAATACTCATTCATCAATGCTGCAACTGATGGGTTCTCAAAACTCTCGTGCGCCATTACATGGCACCAATGGCAGGCGCTATATCCAACGCTTAAAAAGATCGGAACATCTCGAGTGCGGGCCAGTTCAAATGCTTCCTCAGACCAGGGATACCAGTCCACAGGATTATCAGCATGCTGCAGCAGATACGGCGATGTTGAATTCACGAGGCGATTGGGCACACCTCATTGTTTCATTTCTTTTCGGTAATCAAAACTGGCCGGGAAATAATCACGCCAGATACAAGTTGAACCATTAAGGCAATTCCTAGTGCAAAGAATGCCGCAGACCATGAGTTAGTAATGTCTCGCAAGAATCCCAGTGTCAAAGGACCCAAGGCTGAAATCACATATCCGCCACCTTGCATAAAGGATCCCAAATCTCTTGCGGTCTCCGGCGTATCTGAACGCAGTAACACCAGAGTTAAAGCAAGCGGAAATGACGAGCCAAGTCCTACCCCAAGTAAGAAAACCCAAAGCCAGGTTGCTGCCGGCCATAGCCCATAGATCGCAAAGCTATAGATTCCAATCAGTCCCACCGCGAAAACGATCACGAAGCCTACGCAAAGTCCAACTTGTGATGTGAACTTTGCCGCTAATGGTGGAACAAACAATCCAGTTGGTAGTCCAATCAAAACTAGAAGTGCAAGTTGATTTCCAGCAGTAACTGGATCGGTTCCGGCTTCGCGCAAAATTGTTGGTAACCAAGTATTCATTGAGTGGAAATTGATGGACTGGAATCCGAAGTACAAGGTCAAACTCCATGCCAACGGATTTCGAACTAATGCCTTCATATTGTGCGGAGTATCTAAGGGCACATCTTTGGTATTTGGATGCTTGTAAAAACGCCAAATAATGAAAACAATGAGCGGCAGGATTGCCCATAACTCGAGTGCCTCGCGCCAAGACCCTAATCGATTAGCAATTGGGTAAGTAACTAGTGCTGCAACTGCTGCAGACAATGAAATCGCGCCAGCGATCATTCCCATCACTCCACCGATGCGTGTTGGGAAATCTCTCCGCGTTATCAGTGATGGAACTACGTTGCCAACAGCGACTCCGAGTCCAATGATTATGGTTCCCAAGTAAAGAACAACAACAAATGGAAGTAAACGTAAGTGTCCACCGAGTGCAAGAGCGAGCAAACTTAAAGAGATCGCTTTGTTTGGACTTATGCGATGTAGTAAACGTGGTACGAGTAGCGCACCAAGGCCAAACATAAGAATTGGAAGGGTGCTTAGCAGCGAGCCAGCAGTTGCCGACAAACCAAAATCTTCGCGAATCTCTGGCAGCACCGGACCCACAGAAGTTGTAAGGGGGCGCAGTGTCATTGCTACGAAGAAAAGTGGAAGTGCCTTAATGATGAAATCTTGCTTTTCTGAGCTTTGGCTCTGTGTCATCTACAACTCCCAATGCTCTAAACCTAGTGGGCGTGAAGAGACACCCACCCGTCCGACCTGATTTTCGACCCCACATTCGCCTGCTGGAGCTTTTGCAGCGTCAATCGCCACTACTAACCCTCGCTGTTGATTTTGACCATCTGGATCAAAGAACAGGCAGGACTTACTTCTAAACCGCACCGTGCTCAACGACCAAGAGTCGTCTTACGTGGACCGCTTTGCCTGCGGCTGGCATCGGCTTGTTGCAAACCAACTTCGAAGAACTGCTTTGCAACGCAATCACGGACCCGGGTGGGTGCCGGCTTTTAGGCTATCTGGTTAATGGAGTGCCGCACAATGCCACTGCAATGACCCGTTGGGCGCCAGCAAATTTGAGTGCCCTGGCAGCACTATTCAAGGTTGCACCTGTTGTAACAACATCATCAACAACTACCACGGTTCCGTTTACTACTTTCCGGATGCCGAATG
>JBIKSW010000082.1:0-4504 GCA_044348415.1 Candidatus Nanopelagicales bacterium | reverse complement strand
TCGCATGAGATTCCAAGCACCTGAACATCATCGCTGACAAAGGCTGGGCTCTGATCACGAATTTCACAAAGCTCGCCAGTGCAAATTCCCGTGAATGCCATTGGGTAGAAAACTAGAACGACGTTCTTCTTGCCACGGAAATCCGAAAGCTTCACGTCTTCACCGAATTGGTTCTGAAGTGTGAAATCTGGGGCTTCTTGGCCAACTTCTAATGACATGTTCTACTCATTTCTTTTTTGGATTTTGTTTTTAAATCGAAGTGTTTAGCGACGGGATTTTGGTGCAACTAACCGAGTGCCCTGCCAGTCCGGTGCTGCATTTATGTTGCTCGTTGCTTGCAATCCAGATGTTGGCGCAGCATCTGCAATATCTTCAGGTTCAACGTGACCATCTCGACCTGGCTTTGGTGTCATCAACCAAATAACGCCGTTATCTGCCAGAGGTCCCAAGGCGTCTACCAGCGCATCTACGAGATCGCCATCCTCATCCCGCCACCAGAGGAGTACTGCATCAACAACGTCATCGTAGGTTTCGTCAACCAATTCAGAGACAGATGCGATTGCATCAGAAACTGATTGATCGCAATCAACATCGAATCCGAGCTCTTGGACTACGAGTCCTTCGCCTAACCCAAACTTGCCAGCCAACCCCGCGAGGGTGCCTTCTTGTGAACTCACAGTCTTAGTCCACCTGAGTAATGGCCAAAAGGCAACTGCAAACCCCAAATTGACCGATATTGATTTTCTGCCAAATAGGACTCGACTTAGGCGAAGGCTTGGACATCAGACACAATAGGAGGTGAAATAGCCGTTCCCAAGCAAGGCAGGTAACTAACCGTGACCACCACACCAGATCGGGATTCGCTGATTGCTGGCGGTCTACCTACCCAGTACGTAGATGTAAATCCTGAAGAAACTCGGGAATGGATCGAGTCACTGGATGCCTTAATCGCAACACATGGCGAGCAGCGCGCCCGTCACATCATGCTGTCACTGCTTCGCCACTCTTCCGAAAAGAATGTGGGCGTCCCAAGTCTTCGTAGCACTGACTACATCAACACCATCTCTCCAGATCGCGAACCAGATTTTCCTGGCGACGAAACAATTGAGCGCCGTATCCGCGCATACATTCGATGGAACGCCGCGATGTTGGTACATCGCGCGCAACGTCCAGGTATCGGCGTCGGCGGACACATTTCAACTTACGCATCGAGCGCGTCACTTTACGAAGTTGGCTTCAACCACTTCTTCCGCGGTCCAGAACATGAAGGCGGCGGCGATCAAGTTTTCTTCCAAGGTCACGCCTCCCCTGGAATGTATGCGCGAGCTTTTCTGGAAGGTCGCTTAAGCGCTGATCGCCTTGATGGCTTCCGTCAGGAACTATCAGCAGCTCCAAATGGTTTGCCAAGTTATCCGCATCCACGTTTGATGCCGGACTTCTGGCAGTTCCCAACCGTGTCCATGGGCCTTGGTCCGATGAATGCGATTTACCAAGCTCGCTTTAATCGCTACCTGCATCATCGCGGAATCAAGGACACTTCCCAGCAACGCGTTTGGGCATTCCTAGGTGACGGCGAAATGGATGAGCCAGAATCACTAGGCGCAATCGGTATCGCAGCACGCGAAGAACTCGACAACTTAACTTTTGTAATTAACTGCAACTTGCAGCGCCTTGATGGACCAGTGCGCGGTAACGGAAAAATCATTCAGGAACTTGAATCGCACTTCCGTGGGGCTGGCTGGAATGTAATCAAGGTTGTTTGGGGTCGCGAGTGGGATGAATTGCTCGCAATCGATAATGAAGGCGCGCTCGTTAACTTAATGAACCGCACACCTGATGGTGACTTCCAGACTTACAAGACTGAAAACGGTGGCTTTGTCCGCGATAACTTCTTTGGCCGCGATCCTCGTACCAAGGCCATGGTCGAAGGCTGGTCAGACGAACAGGTCTGGAACCTAAAGCGTGGTGGCCATGATTATAAGAAGATGTATGCGGCTTACGCAGCAGCTGAGGCTCACACTGGTCAACCAACGGTAATTTTGGCCAAGACCATCAAGGGCTGGACTTTAGGTTCACACTTCGAAGGCCGCAACGCAACGCACCAGATGAAGAAACTGACTCACGAGGATCTAGCAGTTTTCCGCGATCGTCTGCAGATTCCAATTACTGACGCCCAGCTTGATGACAAGTTGCCACCGTATTACCACCCAGGTGACAACCACGAGCACATCGAATACTTGCACGAGCGCCGCAGGGCTCTTGGTGGATACGTTCCATCTCGCCGCACGACTGCGAAGGCATTAACACTGCCGCCAATCGAAACTTACAAAGATATGAGCGCTGGCTCAGGAAACCAACCAGTTGCAACCACAATGGCTTTTGTTCGTTTACTTCGCGACTTAGTGCGCGATGAAAACATTGGTAAGCGAATCGTGCCAATCATTCCGGATGAAGCTCGCACCTTTGGTATGGATAGCTTCTTCCCTACTTTGAAGATCTACTCACCACATGGTCAGCAATACATGTCGGTTGACCGCGAACTAATGCTGTCTTACAAAGAATCTGAAATTGGTCAGATTCTGCATGAAGGTATTAACGAAGCAGGATCAGTTGCGTCTTGGACTGCAGTTGCAACTTCATATGCAACACATAACGAACCAATGATCCCGATTTACATCTTCTACTCAATGTTTGGCTTCCAGCGCACTGGTGATTCATTCTGGCTAGCTGGCGATCAAATGGCTCGTGGCTTCGTGCTTGGTGCTACCGCTGGACGTACAACACTAAATGGTGAAGGCCTGCAGCACGAAGATGGTCACTCACTCTTGCTGGCTGCAACTAACCCAGCTGTTGTTAGTTACGACCCGGCTTATGGTTTCGAGATCGGTCACATTGTTCGTGATGGATTGCGCCGTATGTATGGCGAGAATCCCGAAGACATCTATTACTACCTAACCGTTTACAACGAGCCATACGTACAGCCAGCCGAACCAGTTGGTGTCGACACTGCAGGAATCCTGAGAGGCATGTACTTGCTAGCTCCAGATTCCGATGCAAAGGGACCACGTACGCAGCTTCTAGCATCAGGTGTTTCAGTTCCTTGGGCCCTTGAAGCTCAGAAACTCTTGCGCGAAGACTGGGGTGTTAGTGCCGATGTTTGGTCAGTAACTTCCTGGAATGAACTTCGTCGTGACGGTCTAGCAGCCGATAGACATAACTTCTTGAATCCATCTGCCTCACCACAGGTCAGTTGGGTTACTGAAAAGCTTGCCGGAACCGAAGGACCTGTTGTTGCAGTTTCTGACTTCATGCGCGCTGTGCAAGATCAGATTCGTGACTGGGTGCCAAATGACTTCGTATCACTTGGTACTGATGGCTGGGGTATGTCAGATACTCGCGGCGCACTTCGTCGTCACTTCTTAGTTGATGCCCAAAGTATTACGGTTCAAGCGCTGGCAATGTTGGCAAAGCGTGGCGAGATTCCTGCCGAGCGCGTGCAAGAAGCAATCGATCGCTATGACTTAACTAATCCAAAGTCGGCATCAGCTGGAAACACTGAAGGTGGCGGCTGATGCGCGTTGCGCTTGGCAGAACCGACTTACAAGTCCACCCGCTTTGTTTAGGTGGAAACGTATTTGGCTGGAGTGCTAACGCAGAGCAATCAAATGAAGTTTTAACTGCATATGAAACAGCGGGTGGAAACTTCATTGACACTGCTGACATGTATTCACGTTGGCACACTGGCAACGTAGGTGGCGAAAGCGAAACCATAATTGGTGATTGGATGCGCAGTCGCGGCAATCGAAGCGAAATGGTGATTGCTACTAAAGTTGCCAAACTCGCTACCCGTCCAGGCTTAAGTGCTGCAAACATCGCTGCTGCTGCCGAAGATTCACTTCGTCGCCTCGGCACTGATTACATCGACATTTACTATGCACACCATGACGACGAAGAAGCTCCACTTGAAGAGTCTTTGACTGCTTTCAATGAACTTGTTACCGCTGGCAAAGTTCGATACTTGGCTGCTTCCAACTACACGGCATCACGTCTTGAAGAAGCGCTTAAGATTTCTCGTGACCTTGGCATGAGCGAATACCTTTTACTTCAGCCGAACTACAACGCGATTGTGCGTGATGAATACGAAGGCGACTTGATGGCAACTGCCGTCAAGGAAGACATTCCAGTACTTCCCTACTTCTCCTTGGCAACTGGTTTCTTAACTGGCAAGTATCAGCCAGGCGTTGAAGTCGATAGTGTGCGCGCTGGAGATATGCCGGACTACATGAACGATCGCGGCTGGGCAATTCTCAATGCGCTAACCGAAATTGCCAAAGCGGAAAACACCACAATTGCAGCAGTGGCCCTGGGTTGGTTACGAGCTCAACCTGGCGTAGTCACTCCGATTGCCAGCGCGCGAACCGTCAAGCAACTTGCTGAGATTCTTCCGGTAGTCGAACTATCGGCGCAGCAAGTTGCAAGCGTTAATGCCCTGTAACTTTCCACC
>JBIKSW010000081.1:0-4524 GCA_044348415.1 Candidatus Nanopelagicales bacterium | reverse complement strand
CTGCATTCGGTGAAATCGGTTTGGTATTCCCACTTGTGGTTCCTGCTATCGGTGTTATCACCGCAGTAGTTGGAATCTTTGCTGTAACACCTCGCGCTGGCGATCGTTCCGGAATGAGCGCGATCAACCGCGGATTCTTCTTGTCCGCTGTAATCAGCGCAGTGTTAGTAGCTTTGGCTGCTTACCAATTCTTGCCAGCCACACTTGGCGAACTTCAAGCCGTTGCTGATCCGACCTTTGGTTTAGCTGAAGGTGTTTCGGTTAACCCTCGCCACATGGCTATCGGTGCGGTACTTATCGGTATCGTTTTGGCCGCTGCAATCCAGCAATTAACTGGGTATTTCACAGAAACCAACCGCAAGCCAGTTGATGACGTATCGAAGTCATCCCTAACTGGTCCAGCAACTGTAATTCTTGCTGGTATCTCACTTGGTTTGGAATCTGCGGTTTACTCCGCACTGCTAATTGGTGCTGCGCTTTACGGTGCATACCTACTTGGTGGCGCATCCGTAATTCTTGGATTGTTCGCTATCGCACTTGCCGGTACTGGTTTGCTAACAACTGTCGGTGTCATCGTTTCGATGGATACCTTCGGTCCAGTTTCTGACAACGCTCAAGGTATTGCAGAAATGTCCGGCGACGTTCATGGTGAAGGCGCTCAGGTTCTAACCAACCTTGACGCAGTTGGTAACACAACTAAGGCGATCACCAAGGGCATTGCGATTGCGACTGCAGTGTTTGCTGCAACCGCATTGTTCGGAGCTTTCCGCGACACAGTAACTAATGCTGCAAGAGAATTCACAACAAGTGATTTGCAGTACACGGGAACTCTTGACATCTCTAACCCAGCAAACCTATTCGGTTTGTTGATTGGTGCCGCAGTTGTATTCATGTTTAGCGGACTTGCCATTAACGCAGTTTCCCGCGCAGCCGGATCGGTGATCTTCGAAGTTCGCCGCCAGTTCCGCGAGAAGCCAGGCATCATGGCTGGAACTGAACTTCCGGATTACAGCCGTGTTGTTGACATCGTGACAAAGGATTCTTTGCGCGAACTAACAACACCAGGTCTACTTGCAATCTTGACTCCAATTGCAGTTGGTTTCGGTCTAGGTATTGGAGCCCTTGGTTCCTTCCTTGCTGGAACAATTGCAACTGGAACTTTGATGGCAGTATTCCTATCCAACTCCGGTGGAGCTTGGGATAACGCGAAGAAGTTCGTCGAAGACGGACACTTCGGTGGCAAGGGCTCCGAAGCTCACGCTGCAACTGTTATCGGTGACACTGTTGGTGACCCATTCAAGGACACCGCAGGACCTGCAATCAACCCATTGCTAAAGGTTATGAACCTTGTGGCATTGCTGATCGCACCTGCTGTCGTAGTTATGACTCTGGAAAACAAAGATGCATTGCGAATTGGTTTGGCAGTAGCTGCTACCGCCGTAATCATCGTTTCGGTCATCATTTCCAAGCGTCGACCAATCGCAGTCGGCGAAGAGGCAATGGCCAGCTAACGGCAAAATCACTAAAAGAACCCCAGCCTCACGGTTGGGGTTCTTTTTTGTTCAAATACCCCTGGGGTTAAAGGGAAATTACAGTGATCCACAGGGGGTTGCGACTCGCGGAACAGACTCGCCAGTTTGACAATGCCCCTAGGCGATAAGGCACACTCTCGGAGATAGCGCTTTTGACTCTATATATAGAGTCTTTTGCATTTGCCGAAGGGAATCCTTTTGTCGACACCGCACCGTTTGGTTATCGTCGAATCTCCAGCCAAGGCTAAAACCATTCAAAAATACCTTGGCCCAGGTTACGAAGTGACTGCATCTGTTGGTCACGTTCGAGACCTTCCAGAGCGCGCGGTTGACGTTCCGGCTGAAATCAAGAAGCAGCCGTGGGGCCGCATGGCAATTGACGTTGAGGATGACTTCACTCCGTACTACGTAGTTAGCTCCAAAAAGAAGGACAAAGTTACCGAGCTTAAGCGAATGCTTGCAGACGCTGAT
Organism: Candidatus Nanopelagicales bacterium; assembly: GCA_044348415.1. Classification (GTDB taxonomy): domain Bacteria; phylum Actinomycetota; class Actinomycetes; order S36-B12; family UBA5976; genus UBA5976. Next base: position 2,521 of record JBIKSW010000081.1, on the reverse strand, counting down.
GAACTATTACTTGCAACTGACGAGGACCGTGAAGGTGAAGCAATCGCTTGGCACCTGATGGAAATCCTTCGACCTAAAGTTCCAGTGCGACGAATGGTGTTCCATGAAATTACGCCAGAAGCAATTCGTCACGCCGCTGAATCAACTCGCGATCTCGATATGCAACTTGTTGACGCCCAAGAAACTCGTCGCTTAATCGACCGTCTATATGGTTTCGAAGTATCACCAGTTTTGTGGCGCAAAGTTCAAGCTGGACTTTCTGCAGGTCGCGTGCAATCTGTTGCTACTCGACTCATCGTAGAAAAAGAACGTGAGCGCATTGCTTACAAGCGCGCTTCTTACTGGGACATCGAAGGAACTTTCGATCCACAATCTTTCAGCGCAAACTTAGTTGCCGTTGATGGTAAGAAGATCGCGCAAGGTAAAGACTTTGATTCCTTGGCACAACTTAAAGATGCCAGCATTGTTCATCTTGATGAAGACACTGCAAAGAGTTTGTGCACTTCCTTAAGCAATGCAAAATTTGAAGTTCGCTCAGTTGATGATCGTCCATATTCAAGCAAACCAAAAGCGCCATTCATGACTTCAACGATGCAACAAGCTGCGTCGGGTCGTTTGAAGTGGGGAGCGCAGCGCACTATGCGTGTTGCGCAGGCTTTGTATGAACGCGGTTACATCACTTACATGCGTACTGACTCAACAACACTTTCTGATACTGCTTTGAACGCAGCACGTAAACAAGCCGCCGAACTATATGGCAGTGACCATGTGTCAGAAGCGCCACGTCGTTACGATCGCAAAGTTAAGAATGCCCAAGAAGCACACGAAGCAATTCGTCCAGCTGGAGATGTGTTCCGCACCCCGGCTGAAGTAGCTGGGGAACTAGTTGGCGATGAGTTCGCACTATATGACTTGATTTGGAAGCGCACAGTTGCCAGCCAGATGGCAGATGCCAAGGGAACCACTGCAACTATTCGCATTGGTGCAACCAGTGGCGATGGTCGCGACGCTGAATTCTCCGCAAGTGGCACAGTAATTACGTTCCGTGGTCACATGGCTGCATACGATGATGCCGATGAAGATCAGGACGAAAAGAATGAGGCTCGTCGTCTGCCAGCACTTAAGGTTGGGGATTCAGTAACAGCAGTATCCCTAGAACCAAGTGGCCACTCAACAAATCCACCAGCTCGTTACACCGAAGCAACCTTGGTGCAAAAGCTGGAAGAACTTGGTATCGGTCGCCCATCAACTTACGCCGCAATTGTTAGCCGCATTATTGATCAGGGTTATGTGTGGAAACGCGGTAGCGCATTAGTTCCACACTTCCTTGCTTTCACTGTCACTCGCCTGATGGAAGAAAACTTCACTGCGTTGGTCGACTATGACTTCACTGCATCACTTGAAGAAGTTCTCGATGAGGTCGCTAATGGTGAACAAGGTCGACTTGAAGTCCTGAAGCGTTTCTACTTCGGTGAGAAAACAGAAGGTTCAATTTTCCCAGGTCTTGCTCCACTGGTTTCGGTTTATGGAGACATTGATGCACGCGCAATGGCATCACTTCCAATCGAGGGCCATGAAGGCATCATTCGTGTTGGTAAGTATGGTCCTTATCTAGAACGCGGTGAAGGTGAAACTTTGCAGCGCGCGAACATCCCGCAGGATCTTGCGCCCGATGAAATGACAGCGGAGAAAGCTGAAGAGCTATTCAACGCACCATCCGGTGAGCGTGAACTTGGTGTTGATCCAGAAACTGAGCGTGTGATCATGGCAAAGACCGGTCGCTACGGTCCATACTTCACCGAAGTTTTGCCAGAAGGTTCACCTAAGAAAGAAAAGCCTCGCACTGCATCGCTGTTCTCGACGATGGATGTCGAGCAAGTAACTCTTGACGATGCGCTTCGGATGTTTACCTTGCCACGTGAAATCGGATTAGATCCAACTGAAGGCGAGCCAATCACTTCCCAGAATGGTCGTTACGGTCCTTACTTGTTGAAGGGTAAAGACTCCCGCACACTTCCTGATGAAGAGTCAATCTTTGCCTGCACACTTGAAGAAGCGTTAGCACTATTCGCTCAACCAAAACTTCGTCGTGGTCGGGGACAGGCTGCTGGACCTCTCAAGGTTGTCGGCGTCGATCCTTCGACTCAAAAAGAAGTTGTGGTTCGCGAGGGTCGCTTTGGTATCTACATCACTGATGGCGAAACCAATGCTTCACTTCGTGGTGGCGATTCGGTTGAAACTATTTCGATTGAACGCGCATCTGACTTATTGGCAGAACGTCGCGCAGCTGGCCCATCTGTAAAGAAGCCAGCAGCTCGTAAGGCTGCAGCCAAGAAAGCACCAGCCAAGAAAAAGGCAACTGCTAAAAAGAAGGCTGCCAAGAAAACTGTCGGAACTACAAAAGTAATTAGTGGCGCTGCAGCCAAGAAGGCGGCGGCAAAAACTAAGACCGGTGTAGGTTCAACGCCTGTCGAATCTGACGTCACACCAGTTGGCTAGAGTTTGAATCGTGACTACAGGA
>JBIKSW010000080.1:0-4555 GCA_044348415.1 Candidatus Nanopelagicales bacterium | reverse complement strand
ATCGCGTAGAAACCAAGTTTGCTGATCCTAGAGTTCTACTGGCTGATGATGCCGAAGTTCCAGCTGCGGAACGGGCGAGACGCGAGCGGATGCGAGAAACCACTTCAGGTATCACCAGTTACTCAGTCGATGATTCGGGTACAAAGATTGCGTTTGCGCTTTCTGGACAACTCTTTGTTGGTCAGACAACGACCAGTGAAGTAAAGAACTTGAATGTAGAAGGACCAGTAATCGATCCAAGGCTCTCCCCTGATGGCAACTTTGTTGCTTGGTCAAACGGCAAAGATTTATTGATCACAGATTTCGCAGGCAGTGAAGTACGAAATTTAACTAGCGAAGAATCAGAAAACACTTCCTGGGGATTAGCCGACTTCATTGCGTCTGAAGAATTTGGTCGGATGCATGGTTATTGGTGGTCGCCAGATAGCGACTGCTTGATTGTTGAATCAGTTGATGATTCTGAAGTTCAAACTTGGTGGATATCAGATCCCGCAACACCAGCAAAGACGCCACAAGAGATCAAGTACCCAGCTGCCGGCACTAAAAATGCAAAACTTGGGCTCTCAAAAATTTCAATCACTGGCGAACGAGAAGCTATTCGCTGGGATAACGATTCGTTCGAATACTTGATTTCCGTTTCGTGGCAAAAGGATTGCAACGCGCTAATAACAGTTGCTGATCGTGCCCAACAGAATTTTGTAACTTATGCAGCAACCGCCTCTGGTCTTGAGAATGTTCACGAAGTAACCGATCATGAATTTGTCGAAGTTATTCCTGGCCAACCACGTTGGCACGAGAATCAAATTGTTTCGGTAATTGATAATCGGCAGACGGATACTAGACAGTTGCAGATTGCTGGTAAGGCTCTTACTCCAGTCGGGCTACAGGTGATGTCAATCGTTGATATCAAAGATGAATACATCGACGTAATTGCAACGCAAGATGCTTTATCGCGCGACTTACTACGTATTGGTTTTGATGGATCAATCACCGAGATTGCCCAAGGTGGCATGGCAAGCGCAACGACAACCAGTTCTGACCTGCAAGTAGTTGTTGAATCTCGTCTGGATACTCACACTCGTAGCTACCAGCTCCGTCGCGGCGTAAAGACTGAGCACTACTTTGATTCATTGGCTGAATCCCCTAACTTCACATCACAAGTGCATGTTCTAAAAACTGGATCTCATCAAGTGAATACCGCAGTTCTATTTCCACGTGACCATGTTTATGGCAGCAAGAAGCTTCCGGTGATGATGCGTCCATATGGTGGCCCACATGGCCCACAAGTTCAAAATGGTGCACTTAGTTATGCCATTGATCAGTGGTTTGCAGATCAAGGATTTGTAGTCATCGTTGCCGATAATCGTGGCACTGGTGGCCGTGGACCAGCTTGGGATCACGCAATTTATCAAGACTTCGTCACACCTGTTATTGATGACCAAGTTAATGCGATTGCTGATGTGGCAAAACATTTCCCTGATGATGTTGATGTGTCGCGTGTTGGCATAACTGGTTGGTCATTTGGTGGCTATCTATCTGCACTGGCAGTAATGAAGCGACCAGATGTGTTTCATGCTGCAGTCGCTGGGGCTCCAGTAACTGAATGGCTTTGGTATGACACTGCCTATACCGAGCGATACCTCGGACATCCCGAGAAGTTTCCAGAAATCTATGAAGATCATTCGTTAATGCCGATGGCTAATCAACTCGAACGACCGCTAATGCTGGTTCATGGATTGGCTGACGACAACGTTGTTGCCGCTCATTCGCTTTCGTTGAGTGGTGCATTGCTAGCAAATAAAAAGCCGCATACCGTGCTGCCACTTTCCGGCGTAACTCACATGACGCCACAAGAAATCATTTCGGAAAATCTGATGTTGTTGTCAGTTGAGTATCTGAAAGAACAACTCGGCGTCGAATGAAGCGATCTTGCGTCTCGGCTTAGTTAATGAAATCGGAGCCGGAAGCAGATGTTACGCCGGTTGTGTCCATTGGATAATGGCAAGCGACTCTGTGGCCGGTAGTTAATTCACGCAATTCCGGAACTTCAGATTCACAGCGAGCCTGAGCTTTGAAGCAACGTGTTCTAAACACGCAGCCACTTGGTGGATTACTTGGACTTGGCAGATCACCAGTCAAGATAATTCGTTCTCGAGAACGCTCTAGATCTGGATCTGCGATCGGGACAGCTGAAAGCAAAGCGTGGGTGTAAGGATGCAGCGGTGATTTATACAAAACATCCTGTGGCGCTTGTTCCATAATCTTGCCAAGGTACATAACAGCTACACGATCTGAAATATGACGAACAACTGACAAGTCGTGGGCGATAAAAATGTAGGCAAGACCAAATTCTTGTTGGATGTCATCCAAAAGGTTCAGTACCTGGGCCTGAATTGAAACATCCAGTGCCGAAACCGGTTCATCACAAACAATTAGCTTTGGCTTCAGTGCAATTGCCCGAGCAATTCCGATGCGCTGACGCTGTCCCCCAGAGAATTCATTTGGATACCGGTTGTAGTGCTCAGGGTTTAACCCAACACGATCCATCAGGCCTTGTACGGCTTTCATGATGCCACCTTCAGGTTTTACGCCTTGAACCTTGAATGGTGCACCAATAATGTCACCAATGGTGTGCCTAGGATTCAAAGATGAAAATGGGTCTTGGAAAATCATCTGCATTTCGCGGCGCAGTGGAACTAAGTCTTTCTTTTTCATATTGGTAATGTCTTGGCCATTGAATTCAATGGATCCACCAGTTGGTTCAATCAATCGAAGCATCGCGCGCCCCGCAGTTGATTTACCACAACCACTTTCACCAACTAGTCCAAGGGTTTCACCTGGATAAACTTCAAGATTCAAACCATCGACAGCGCGAACGTTTCCAACCACTCGGTTGAATAACCCGCCACCTTGAATTGGGAAAAACTTTTGCAGACCTTTAACTTTAAGGATTGGTTCTGTCATGACTACAACCTGCCAATCTTGCGTTCAGATCGAATTGAAGTGCGCTGCGATTCGGATAGATGGCAACGTGCTTCATGATCTGGTGAAACTGCCAAAAGGTCTGGGAGATGAGTTTCGCAAGCATCGCCAGCAACTTGATCCTTAAATGCACAACGCGGAGCAAAGACGCAGCCCTTTGGCATGTTAAGGAGTGACGGTGGTGAGCCAGGAATTGGATCAAGCTGTTCCTTCTTCGCGGAAATTTGTGGAATCGAAGCAAGTAGTCCCCAGGTGTAAGGCATCTGTGGGGAATAGAAAATCTCGCGCACCGGAGCATGCTCAACTGCGCTACCGCCATACATAACCAAAACTTCATCGGCTAAATCTGCAACCACTCCAAGGTCATGGGTAATCAAAACAATGGCAGTTCCGAATTCTTTTTGAAGTTCGCGCAATAGGTCAAGGATCTGAGCTTGAACCGTAACGTCCAAAGCGGTTGTTGGCTCATCTGCAATTAATAACTCTGGACCATTGATCAGTGCCATTGCGATCATTACCCGCTGTCGCATGCCGCCTGAAAGCTGATGCGGGTACTCATCCATGCGCTGCTCAACTGATGGAATTCCAACTTTGGTTAACATCTCAGCGGCACGCGTGCGTGCTTCCGCTTCTTTGATTTTGTGGTGTACTAAAACAGCTTCGGCTAATTGATCGCCAATTGTGTAATAAGGATGCAAGGCACTTAACGGATCTTGGAAGATCATTGCCATCTCGTCGCCGCGAAGTTTACGAACCTCTTCTGGATCAGCACCCACTAACTCGCGTCCGTTGAAGAAAACTTCGCCTGAAATTTTGGCGTTTGCACCGGTTAGCAATCCCATAACTGCCAAGCTCGAGACACTCTTGCCTGAACCGGATTCCCCAACGATTGCTAGTGTCTTTCCGCGCTCCACTTTGTATGAAACGTTATTGACCGCATGAACAATTCCATCATCTGTTGTGAATTCGACGTTCAAATTCTTTACTTCTAAAATTACATTCGCCTCGTTGGTCATGTCAGGCGCACCCGAGGATCAATTGCCGCATAGAGAATGTCCACTACAAGATTCGAAACAATAACAAAGACTGCAGCGACCAAAACAGTGGCGGTGATTGTCGGTAAGTCATATTCCGTCACGGCTCCAATTGCTAGTCGGCCTAGGCCCGGCAAGCTGAAAATATATTCGGTAATTACGGCGCCACCTAGCAGGCCCGCCAAATCAAGTCCAGCAGAAGTAACAATTGGAGTTAAGCCGGCCCGGAACGCATGCTTGCGGAAAACTATGCGCTCTGAAAGTCCTTTTGCTCGGGCAGTACGAATGTAATCCTCACCCATGGTTTCCAACATTTGAGAGCGAGTAAGTCGCGCGTAATAAGCGGCATAAAGAATCGCCAAAGTAATCCAAGGCAACAGCATGGTTTGGAAGAAAGCAATTGGGTCAACAAATGGTGATTCGTAATCGGGATACGGCAGTAGATTCCAGCGCACGACCACGAATACCAGAAGTAAAAGCCCAACGAAGAAAACTGGTAGTGAGTAACCGATTAAAGAAACACCCATGATGGTGCGGTC
>JBIKSW010000079.1:0-4568 GCA_044348415.1 Candidatus Nanopelagicales bacterium | reverse complement strand
CCAGCGGTAGATCTTTGTCTTCTAGTCGCGTAACGATTTCGTCTAACTGAGATTTTGCTGCCTCGTAAGACAGTTCCGAAGATTGATCCTTAGCCATACGAAGATTCTATGGTTTGGCAAGTACTAATGATTCGGCGAACCGCAATAGTTCATCCCACTCTGCAGTACCAGAAACGATAGAAGTTAGATCGCCTTCGGTCTTTACAAAGGCTCTAGTGAGCGGCTGGTCGATTTCACACTTTTGCCAGATAGCGCCATTTATGGTTTCAGTTGATTCACATGGAGCGCTATTGGTAGCGGGATCAACTACTCGCTTGGTTGGACCATCACTTTGCCAAAGCGAAACGTACTCACCCGCTTCCGTTTGAAATCCTAAAATCCAACGAATGTCGCCGTCTTCACCATAAGACTCTGGCTCAAGTCGAGCACTAGTGGCTTGATATCCGGCAGGCAAGGTTTCCGGAATTGAAATGGGCCAAGTCTGTGCGATAACTGCACTTGCTACCGCAGTTTCGTAGTCGACCCGTTGTTCAACTTCTTGCTGTGGCCGCCAAGCGATCAACATGATTACGCCAACAGTTGCAAGCACTGCACTCATTGACAGAACCATATCCCAAGCAGTTTCCCGCCCTCTTGGTTTCTTGTTAGCCATACCTCTATTTTGCATGGTTTATCCGAAGTTCGCTCTTGCACGGTCGCATCGGCCCCGCATCGAAAAACGGATTAGGCTAACCATATGAGCTCGTTTAACTACACCGAAATCTTGCCACTTGCGCAAAATGAACCTGAGTACCGACTGGTTACCACTGAGGGAATATCTACTACAACCGTTGGCGAGCGCACATTTCTAAACATTGACGACAGTGTTTTGGAAAAAGTTGCATACGAAGCAATCCATGACATTTCGCACTACTTGAGAACAAGCCATTTGGAGCAACTCAAAAAGATAATTGACGATCCAAGCGCGTCACCAAATGACAGATTCGTCGCTATTGACCTAATGAAAAATGCAAATATTGCCGCTGGTGGAATCTTGCCAATGTGCCAAGACACCGGCACTGCAATTGTCTCCGGTAAACGTGGATCACAGATTCTGACAAAAGGACCTGACGAAGTTGCAATTAGCCGCGGAATCTTCGACGCTTACCAAAAATTGAATCTCCGTTATTCCCAGCTTTCCCCGCTGAATATGTGGGATGAGAAAAACACAGGCGATAACTTGCCAGCCCAGATTGAAATTTATTCTGACACTAAACCTGGTCATGAAAACTCGTATGAAATGTTGTTCATAGCCAAGGGTGGCGGCAGCGCAAACAAAAGTTATCTCTATCAAGAAACTAAAGCAGTACTTAATCAAGAAAGCTTCTTGCGCTTCATGGATGAGAAGTTACGACTTATTGGAACATCCGCTTGCCCGCCGTATCACTTAGCAATTGTTGTTGGTGGCACCAGTGCTGAATATGCCCTAAAGGTTTCTAAGTTAGCGAGTACTAAGTATCTAGATTCATTGCCAACTCAAGGTGGCCCGGATGGAAATGGCTACCGAGATCTTGAAATGGAAGCGGAAATTCTAAAGCTCACTCAAAATTTTGGTATCGGAGCACAATTTGGTGGCAAGTATTTCTGCCATGACGTACGAGTGATCCGTCTTCCTAGACATGGCGCTTCTTGCCCAATCGCAATTGCAGTTTCTTGCTCAGCAGATCGCCAAGCTCTTGTGAAGATAGATGCCACTGGTGCTTACATCGAAAAGCTAGAAACAGATCCGGCTCGTTTCTTGCCAGAAATTACAGATGATCACCTGAACGATGCTGTGGTAAACATTGACCTAAATCGTCCGATGTCAGAAATCCGTGAGACGCTTTCCAAGCTTTCGGTAAAAACTAGAGTTTCACTAACTGGTCCACTTATTGTTGCTCGCGACTTAGCGCATGCAAAGATTTTGGAAATGATCGATCGTGGCGAAGAAATGCCGCAGTACTTCAAAGATCATGCGGTTTACTACGCAGGCCCTGCCAAGACTCCAGAAGGATATGCATCTGGTTCATTTGGTCCAACCACGGCAGGTCGAATGGATGCTTACGTGGATCGCTTTCAAAAAGCTGGTGGCTCGTACGTCATGTTGGCAAAGGGAAATCGAAGTGATGCGGTCACAAAAGCGTGCCAGGCAAACGGTGGTTTCTACTTAGGCTCAATCGGTGGCCCAGCTGCCAGACTTGCGAAGGACAACATCAAAAAAGTTGAAGTTTTGGATTTCCCAGAAATGGGAATGGAAGCAGTCTGGAAGATTGAGGTAGAAGATTTCCCAGCTTTCGTCGTTGTTGACGACAAGGGAAATGATTTTTTTGCGGAAACCTTGCGTCCGATTGCACTAAACATTCCAATCGGTCCACCCAAATAAGTTCTAGGGTTTGAAGTTTTTGGCTGGTGGCCAAGGGCTCCAGCCCCGTGCTAGCCAACCTTGATAGGCGACTAGATCCTGTTCCATACAAGTTGCCTTACTTGCTTTGGAGGCGTACTTCTTGCCGCCATAGGTTTTCCAGAAACCGGCATTCATCTGCCAGGTACCTTGATACTTGCCTTTTGAACCTGTGGCTTTGCAGTTGTTATTTGACTCTTTCTTCTTCAGAAATTTTGCGGTCGGGGAATTGACCCAAACTTCAAAGGAAATTTTCTTGCGATCTTCCTTGGAGAGATTTCGTGTTGGGTCTGTTGCAATCTGGACTGCAGCCGCACTCGGAACATTATTGATAGTTTGCATTGGCAAAAGTGCGCACAATGCAACCGCAGTAGATATCCAAATGCGTTTTGTCATAACACTATTTAGGTTAACAAATGAATTTTCGAATCAAGCAGGCAGGTCTTCTAGCATGTCCGTCACCAGCGCTGCAATTGGTGAGCGCTCTGATCGATTCAGCGTTACATGCGCAAACAACGGATGTCCCTTAAGTTTTTCTACAACTGCAACAACGCCGTCATGTCTGCCTACTCGCAAGTTATCTCGCTGGGCAACATCGTGAGTTAAGACAACACGGCTATCTTTTCCGATGCGAGAAAGCACAGTGAGCAACACATTTCGTTCGAGTGATTGCGCTTCATCCACAATTACAAAAGTGTCATGAAGCGAACGACCACGAATGTGAGTTAATGGCAGAACTTCCAGCATTCCTCTATCTAGAATCTCTTCAATCACGTCACCAGATGTAACGGCTGACAAGGTGTCAAAAACTGCCTGCGCCCACGGCGACATCTTTTCGTTTTCGCTACCGGGCAGGTAACCCAACTCCTGGCCACCAACTGCATAAAGTGGTCGGAAGATTACGACTTTACGATGCTGTTGCCGTTCCATTACAGCTTCTAGGCCAGCACAAAGTGCTAACGCGCTTTTGCCAGTTCCAGCTCTCCCACCAAGGGAAACAATTCCAATCTCTGGATCGAGTAATAGATCTAACGCAATACGTTGCTCGGCACTTCTGCCATGCAACCCGAATGCCTCACGATCGCCTCGGATTAGTTGCAAGCGCTTGTCAGGTGTGACTCTTGCTAATGCGCTACCCCGTTCACTGGAAAGCACGATTCCGGTGTGGCACGGATTCTCGCGAGCACTTTCATGATCGATGATTTCGCCGCTATACAGATCATCAATTTCAGAGGCGCTAACTGAAGCTTCGGCCATGCCTGTCCAGCCACTTGATGGCACAATCTCTGCGCGATACTCCTGCGCTTCCAATCCAACAGCAGATGCTTTTACCCGAAGTGGTAAATCTTTGCTGACTAAAACTACGTCGCAACCTTCAGCTGAAAGATTCTTTGCAACCGAAAGGATACGGGTATCGTTATCGCCCAATCGAAAACCAGCTGGCAAAATTTCCGGGTTGGTGTGATTTAGTTCGACCCTGAGTACTCCACCTTTGTCGCCAAGTGGAAGTGGGGCGTCCAGGCGTCCGTACTTGATACGTAAATCATCAAGACTGCGCAATGCCGAACGCGCAAAATATCCCAACTCAGGATGGGTGCGCTTAGTTTCCAGTTCGGTGATTACCACAACGGGAATAACTACTTCATGTTCATCAAATCGAAATAGGGCACTCGGGTCAGAAAGCAGAACGCTGGTATCCAAAACATACGTGCGCTTTTGAGTGTTCGATTCGGTCACGAGCTCACCCCAAATTTTCAGATTTATCCTTGGGAAGGCTCGGAATTGCCCGATACGAAAGACCGTATTCCTGCGTTGGATTTCACTCGGTCAGACACGCCGTACTAAAGGGTTGCAAGTGGGTGAATTTTGTGATCATTTACGGGGCTGCATAGGCGTCATTAAGGATCTACTAATCTTGGGCGCATGGGAAGAATCCGCACGCTCGTTGGCGATGTCGCTTATGACTTGTACGGCCACCGACTTACTTCCTCACTTCCCCAGGATCAACTTCCAGCACACGTGGGCGTGATTTTGGATGGTAATCGTCGCTGGGCTGCCGAAATGGGATCCTCCAGCGCCCATGGTCACCGAGCGGGAGCTGAGAAGATAACCGAATTTCTTGGCTGGTGTGAAGAGCTTGGCGTTGAAG
>JBIKSW010000078.1:0-4578 GCA_044348415.1 Candidatus Nanopelagicales bacterium | reverse complement strand
CCTCTTGCTCAAGCGCACTTGCAACCTAAACACGCGATATAAACACGGTATTATTGAAAAAGTCCATAATTTAGGGAGAAATATCCGAGTATGTTGAGCATTTCTCAAGCCCTAGTTGACCAAATGGTGGCCCATTCCAGGCAGGATCACCCTGACGAGGCTTGTGGCGTAATTGCTGGCCCAGCGGGTTCTGATGCCCCCACACGATTCATCCCGATGATAAATGCCGCCAGATCACCGACTTTTTATGAGTTCGATTCAGCGGACTTACTTAAGCTTTACCGCGAACTAGATTCCAACGACGAAGATCCGATTGTTATCTACCATTCACACACTGCCACTGAGGCGTATCCATCACGCACCGACGTTGCTTATGCCTCTGAGCCATTTGCTCACTACGTACTGATTTCCACCCGAGAAACCGGAACCCAAGATGGCCCGTATGAGATTCGTTCGTATCGAATTGTTGATGGCGTGATTACCGAAGAAGAGATCGTAATCACTTAAAGGCTTAAGCCCAGAGCTGCCCGTCGAGCGCATCTGATGCTTCTTCGACAGTTCCTTCGTAAGCACCGGTCGAGAGATACTTCCAACCACCGTCACAAACAATAAAAACTATGTCAGCCTTTTGTCCGGCTTTAACAGCTTTGTTTGCCATCCCTATTGCTGCGTGCAAAATTGCACCTGTTGAGATACCAGCAAAGATTCCTTCACGATCGAGAAGCTCTCGGGTGCGCGCAACTGCTTCTAGTGGGCCAACTGAGAATCTAGTTGTAAGCACTGACTCGTCGTAAAGCTCTGGAATGAATCCTTCGTCAATGTTACGTAATCCGTAAACGAGTTCACCATAGCGAGGCTCAGCAGCAACTATGGCGACATCTGGCTTGTGCTCGCGAAGGTAGCGGCCAGTTCCCATTAGCGTTCCGGTTGTGCCAAGTCCGGCTACAAAGTGGGTAATGGTTGGGCAGTCAGCCAAAATCTCAGGTCCAGTAGTTCTGTAATGCGCATCAGCATTTGCTGGATTTCCATATTGGTAAAGCATTACCCAACTTGGATTCTCCGCCGCTAAATTCTTAGCAACTCGAACTGCTTCATTTGAACCCCCTGCAGCAGGCGAGTACCTGATTTCAGCACCCCACATATTCAAGAGTTGAGTTCTTTCAGGTGAAGTATTTTCGGGCATAACACAAATAAGTTTGTAGCCTTTTAGGCGAGAGGCCATGGCAAGAGAGATCCCAGTGTTGCCACTAGTTGGCTCCAATATGGTGCAGCCCGGAGTTAGAGTTCCATCGGCTTCAGCGGCTTCAATCATTGCTATCGCGGCGCGGTCTTTGATTGATCCAGTTGGATTTCGATCTTCTAGTTTTGCCCAAAGCCGAACATCAGCTGATGGTGAAAGATTTGGCAGCCCAACTAGGGGAGTATTTCCAACGGATTCGAGCAATGAGTCATAGCGCATAGTTAACTTTAGCCACCAGCAACGGCAGGCAAGACAGTAACTGAATCGCCTTCAGACACAGGTGCCGCAAGGCTGCCAGTGAATCTGACATCTTCGTCATTGATGTAGATGTTTACAAAGCGGCGAAGTTTGCCATCTTCGATTAGACGTCCCGAAATACCAGGGAACTGAGTCTCGAGATCAGCAATAACCTGCTCCAGCGTCTCACCTGTTGCCGAGACCGATCGAGCATTGTTTGTGTAGCTGCGAAGGATGGTTGGGATGCTTACTGCTATTGACATTTTTGACGCTTTCAAAAGAGTTGATACCTAAGTGTAAATCAAATTTGTTAACACTTCTTGTTGAGTTAATTCTCTTAGATTTAGGTGAGAATTGCTGGCGTGCTACTAACTGTTGCAAATGCTTTGCAACAGTTAGTTAGAACTGAGCCACTGTTTTGCGCTGTTTGAACGTATTAGGTAAATAACTAACAAGTTGAGGGATATTGTCACCAGGCCGAGAGGCATTCTGAATAGTCCAAACAGAATATTGATGATGGAAAGTGTGTAAATCATAACTATTGCAAATTGCGATTTATTTAAAATTTCCTTGATGGTCCATACGAAAACAAACCCAAAAGCTATGCATGCAATTCCTGCAATTAGAACTAGCTGAGAAGGGGCGCCATCGGGCGTAGTTGATTCATCGATACCCTCCAATAACTGGGGAGCGAGTGCCAGAAGCAGGCCAATTACAAAATTAAAAACAGCGGCCACAAAAACTAGAAACGCTGCAATCCAGATTGACATCGGTGCATTGCGCATTTTCATCACCTAGTCAGATTACTCTTAAGTGGTGAACGATCGTCCAATAGGTGTTATGGATTCAGGCGTAGGTGGCCTGACCGTAGTCAGAGCCATTTTGGATCAATTGCCAAACGAACCGGTCGTTTATGTTGGCGATACCGCGCATGGCCCATATGGTCCTCGCCCTATTGCAGAAGTTAGAGAACTTGCGCTCGATGTATTAGATGCACTGGTGGAGCGCGACGTAAAGATGTTGGTAATCGCGTGTAACTCAGCAAGTGCTGCGATGCTGCGAGACGCTCGTGAACGCTACTCAATTCCTGTTGTGGAAGTTATTCAGCCCGCAGTTCGCCGCGCAGTTGGTGCAACTCGATCCGGTCGAATTGGCGTTATTGGAACTCAGGCAACTATTACGAGTGATGCCTACGCGGATGCTTTCGCCGCCGCCCCTCATGTTGAGGTAACTTCGCAGGCCTGCCCTAAATTTGTTGAGTTTGTCGAGGCCGGAATTACCAATGGCGCAGAGCTAACTGCAATTGCGCGCGAGTATCTACAACCCGTATTAAGTGAAGACATCGACACTTTAGTTTTAGGCTGCACTCACTATCCATTGCTAACTGGTGTGATTTCGATGATCGCTGGTGACAAGGTAACGCTGGTATCAAGCGCCGAAGAAACCGCAAAAGATGTCTATCGCATTTTGGTTGAACAGGACCTGATTCGAAATCCAAATTTGCCACCTCCAACCCATGAGTTCTTGGCAACTGGTGATTCATTCACGCACCTAGCAAGAAGATTCTTAGGTCCTGAAGTTCTGGAAGTTACTTCACTTAACTAGTAATCCGGACTCATTTATCTATGCAATAGAGTCGGATACGTGACTAATCGCTCAGATGGCCGAACGGCCGACCAACTTCGTAATGTAACTTTCAATCGCCAATGGCTAGATCATGCCGAAGGCAGTGTGCTGGTTGAATTTGGTGCTACCAAAGTCCTATGTGCTGTTTCATTTAGCGAAGGAGTGCCGCGCTGGAAAAAGGGCAGCGGCGAAGGCTGGTTAACTGCTGAGTATTCAATGCTGCCGAGAGCTACTCACACCCGCAACGATCGGGAAAGCGTTAAGGGCAAACTAGGCGGCCGTACTCACGAGATCTCACGTTTAATCGGTCGTAGCTTGCGCTCAGTTCTAGACATGTCATCACTTGGCGAGAACACCATCATGATCGACTGCGATGTTTTGCAGGCTGACGGCGGAACTCGAACCGCTGCAATCACTGGGGCATACGTTGCCGTTGCAGATGCTGTTGAATGGGCTCGCAATTCCGGTCTAGTTGGTAAAGATGCCGTTGTACTTCGTGATTCAGTGGCTGCCGTTTCGGTGGGCATCGTTGATGGCAAGCCATGTCTTGATCTGCACTATGACGATGACGTGCGCGCTGATACTGACATGAATATTGTGATGACTGGTTCTGGCGCGTTTATTGAAGTGCAAGGCACCGCAGAACGCGAACCTTTTGATCGCAATTTGCTGCATGAACTTTTAGACCTTGCCACTATCGGATGTGTTGAACTAACTTCGAAACAAAAAGCAGCCTTGGCCCAGTCGTTACCTAAGAAGTAGGTTTAATGAAGTTTGTTTTAGCAACCAGGAATTCTCATAAGGCAGAAGAGCTCAAAAGAATTCTTGAAGAGCTAGACCTAGATTGCGAACTATTAACAGTTGCAGACTTTCCAGGTGCACCTGAAGTAGAGGAAACCGAATCTACATTTGAAGGCAACGCCCTTCTTAAAGCTCGTGCGCTAGCCAAGTTCACCGGGCTAGCGGCAATTGCAGATGATTCTGGCATTTGCGTTGATGCGCTAGACGGAAACCCAGGTGTGCTTTCCGCAAGGTGGTCTGGCGCGACTGAAAACGTAGATAAAGCAAATCTTGATTTGGTTTTAGAACAAACTAAAGATGTTGCATCGGAAAAGCGCGGGGCGAAGTTTGTTTGCGCAGCAGTAGTTGTTTTCCCAGATGGTAAAGAATTGGTTTCAATTGGGGAAATGGCGGGAAGTTTGTTGACGGCGCCGATTGGTGAAAATGGATTTGGCTATGACCCAATCTTTGTTCCTACTGGATACGAAATTTCAACGGCTCAAATGAGAGCCTCGGAGAAAGATGCAATTAGCCATAGAGGAAAAGCGCTAAATCAGTTAGCGCATCAGATAAGTGAAGTTATTTCTAAGTATTGATCTGTAAGACTTGATAATGGTGCGGGAGGGGGGACTTGAACCCCCACACCCGAAGGCGCCAGATCCTAAATCTGGTGCGTCTGCCAATTCCGCCACTCC
>JBIKSW010000077.1:0-4586 GCA_044348415.1 Candidatus Nanopelagicales bacterium | reverse complement strand
CTATCCGATGAGGATCACCTAAAGATCGTAAAAGTTTTAACCAAGTATGAAAGTGATGAAGTTAAGTTCCACGAACTACAAACCCGCGAAGCCGGACGGCAACGCTTTGTATCGATGCATGTGCTAGTTCCTGGTGCTTGGACAATTCAACAAGGTCACGATTTATCTGAGGATCTAGAAGCAGACATCATTGCTGAACTTCCCAACACGCTTGTTACAACTCACGTTGAACCACTCGAAGATGAGCGCTCTTGGGCTGATCAAACAGAAGGCCAATATCGCTGGCGTTAGCTTTGGGAAACTTCCTTAGCGACCCGACGTTCAGTAAAGAAAGACATGAGTGGGATTGTGCCCGCAAGCATGATCAAAATGGTTTTGCCGAATGACCACTTCAATTTCGTTGACAACATAAAGGTTGCTACAACATAAACCGGAAATAGATACCCATGTGCAGTCCAGGCTGCTGCATAAAACGGCGGTTCTGGGTTTTCCAGTACTCGAACTGAAATCAGGAACGCGGTCAGAATCAAAAGTACTGAGCCAACCACTACCGCCATGATCCGATAGAACAGCCATTGCTTTGCAAAATCTTCACGATTCATTGTCATGTCCTAAGTCTGCATTACTTTTTGCGATTTCTGCGAATTCCAACTCATCACGCGCCACACGTACCCACATCATTGCCACAATTCCAGCAAAGAACAGCCAGTTAAATGTGTAGGCAACGTTTTGCCAGTTCAGGCCCTTCACTACTGGTTCTGTAAATATCGGACTTACTGGCACGAGTGATTCTGCAGGTGAGGTTGCAACTAGGTAGCCATCATGAGCAATTGTTCTGGAGTTCTCGACGATCAAGTTTGTTGTCAGTGGTTCAATGCCATTAACTAACTTGAGGCCAGGGACGTCTTCGCTGGGCTGCATCACACCAGATACGGTTTCATCGCCAGTTGCAAGCGCAATTTGATCTGGAGTCTGAGTGAATCCTCGAACTACGCCAACGCTAGATTCATCTGCAAGCTCCATGATGTCTACCACCCAATAGCCAACTGGCACTGCCCAAGAAACCAATGCTTCGCTTTCTGGATCCGGACTAACCATCGACTTACCATCGACAACACGCTCAGGCATCAAAATTCTTTCGTCAGGTTGCCAAGTTCCGGTTACTGAGGTTGGCACACCAACTGATGAAGCTGGCAAGTAGTCGCGCAATGGACTCAGTTCATCAAAGGAAAGAACCGTTGCACTTTCTGGGGGCACATAAGCCTGAGCTCTATCCCATTGCCAATACGCCAGACCTACGCATGCAATAAATGAAAATGCGCCAAGCGCATGTATCGCAAACAGGCGAAGTGAAAAGTGGCGCTTCATAACTTCTTATTGTTCGTTGTCGTCCTGCTCGAAGTTAACTTTCTTTATGTGTCGATTAAAACTGAACATTAAGAGGACAACTGCGATGGTGAGAATGAAAAGAACTATTCCACCAATTGGTCCAGGGTTAACAGTCGAAGGATCAAGAAACGTTGACGATGGAAATGGCTCTGGAGAGTTTCCTGAAATTGAATTGATAAACCTAAACATCTACGCTCCCCTAAGTCCTTCAAACAAATCGTTCTCTTCCACAATTTCACCAATTCGTGAAATAGCAAGTTCATAGTCTTCAGTTGGCCAAATTTGCGCAAGTTTCTCATTTGGAATTGCAAACCAACTACCATTTGGATCAATCTGGGTCTCGTGTGCTTTTAGCGCTGCTTCGCGGATTGGAAACCAGTTCGAACAATCAATCCGCGCAGTGACGCGATCAGTAACCAGGTCTTCGTCTTCCCATTCATCAAGCCATTCTTGATACGGCGAATCGATTCCTAAATCCTGGCAAGCATCATGCATAGCCTGAACGCGTGACTTTGAAAATCCATGGTGGTAATAAAGTTTTGCTGCAGCCCAAGGCTCAAGTTCTGTTTTGTAGTCCGGATTAGCAGCTTGCTCCCAAGCAAAGATAGAAACTTCATGAGTTCTGATGTGGTCTGGATGTGGGTAGCCACCATTTTCGTCATACGTAGTTATTACGTGCGGCTTAAACTCGCGAACAATATCAACTAGTGGTGCGCTGACAGTTTCAATCGGTAAGTCAGCAAAGCAACCTTTAGGTAGCGGTGGTTTTGGATCGCCATCTGGCCAACCAGAATCTTCAAATCCCAACCAGCGATGAGATACGCCAAGAATCTCAGCGGCGCGCTTCATTTCGTCTTTACGTACTTCAGTGATTGATCTATCACCAAGTTCGAATCCAGGATTCAGAATGTCGCCACGTTCACCACCGGTGCAACTAACGACCATGATTTGCACACCTTCGCTGATGTACTTTGC
Organism: Candidatus Nanopelagicales bacterium; assembly: GCA_044348415.1. Classification (GTDB taxonomy): domain Bacteria; phylum Actinomycetota; class Actinomycetes; order S36-B12; family UBA5976; genus UBA5976. Next base: position 2,222 of record JBIKSW010000077.1, on the reverse strand, counting down.
CGTGGATGCTGCACCTTTACTTGATTCATCATCTGGATGGGCATGCACCGCGAGCAGTCGAAGTGGCTCACCTTTAGCCGGCAAATACGATTCCACGACAGAATCAATGAAGTCGTTTTGCGCCATGTCTCTATTCTCCACTATCTCGTTCAAGGACGTATTCTGGAGGGAGTATGACAAACAATTCAAATCTCCCAGAGCACATCCAAATTCGATATGGTGTGCGACGTCGCCGTGTAGTGCCGGTCTTGATTGGAATTTTGATTGCTGGCGTTATCTCTGGAAGCCTCGCTTACGGTGCCTTTCGCCAACAGAATCCAAGCGTTAGTGAGCAATTACTCACTTTTGAAGTAGTCTCGCCGACTCAAGTTAATGTGACTTGGGAACTGGCTCGCGGTCCCGAGTTAGCAACATACTGCGTTGTTCGCGCCCAGGATATCTCGCGCACAGATGTCGGATACGCAATCGTAAAGATTGCCGGTGGCAGTGACTACGAACAAATCACCTACCCATTAACCACGAATGGTGAGGCAGTACTCGCAGAAGTATTGGGTTGCTCAAACTCCCAAAACATGCGGGTTCCCCCTGCAAATTTCCCACCAGGAGTGAAGATTCCAGAGCAGGTTGCTCCTGGAGTCGCACCAACTAGCTAAATACGCGTAATGTCTATCGAATGAACGAAGTTTGGTTGACGCAAGAAGCATACGATCGGCTCAAAGCTGAGCTTGAGCATCGCAGTGGCGAGTTTCGCGAAGAGATTAAGGCACGTATCACGGCCGCACGCGAAGAAGGCGACCTAAAGGAAAACGGTGGTTACCACGCAGCTCGAGAAGAGCAGGGTAAAAATGAAGGCCGAGTCCGCCAACTAACAAAGATGTTGGAAGCTGCTCAGATTGGTACACCTGACATTCAAGAAGGCATTGTTTCGCAAGGCATGGTCGTAACCGTTAACTTCCCTGACCTAGATGACACTGAAACGTTCCTGTTGGGTTCTAGAGAAGAAGCCGCTCACACATCAATTGATGTCTACTCACCAACTAGTCCAATGGGCGCGGCTGTTCTCAATCAAGAAGTTGGCGCTGAGATTTCATACGAAACCCCATCAGGAAAAACTCTGCGCATCGTTATCGTTGCGGCAGAACTTTACGTTCCTTAGTCCTACTTATTGCGAGTTTTGAATGCTCGCACTGCAAGTGGCGCAAAGATTGCCAATAACAAGAAACAGTAGGCAAATGAAAGTTCTACTGGGTAGCGCTCTGGGAATGAATCACCTAGCAATGGAGTTGGATTTCCAAATAACTGGCGTGCAGCAAGTGCTAAACAAGAAACTGGATTCCACAACACAAATGGCTGTAACCACTCCGGCATGGTTGCAACTGGCGTGAAAATATTTGAAGCAAATGTGAATGGGAAAATCCAAGCCAAGCCTGCGGTGCCAGCCACTTCAGAGTTAGGCATGTGCAGCCCGATCCACGCACCTACCCAAGTGATCGCATAAGCAAATGAAGCAAACATTAAGTAAGCCAGTGCGGCATCCGAGAAACCGTTGTTTATTCTCCAGCCAACAGCAAAGCCAGTGACAGAAAGAATTGCAATCACCAAAATGTTTTGCAACAAGGATGCCAATGTGTGTCCAGTTAAAACTGCGCCTGGTCGCATTGGCAAAGAACGGAATCTATCCATAATGCCCTTGCTGGCATCTTCAGTAATTCCAACCGTGATTCCGGCGACGGCGAACATAACAGTCTGAGCCAAGATTCCTGGAATCAGATATTCGCGATAAGCCTGAGCTCCACCTGGGCCAACATCAATTGCGCCACCAAAAACGAAAGCAAAAAGCAATACGAACATTACTGGCTGAATCAATGCAAAGAAAAGTGATTCAGGCACACGGGTGATTTTTAGAAGATGTCTGCGCGAAACTGCAATACTGTCCGTTATCAACCAGCCAAAGCGAGGACGTGGCGCTGTTGCTTCCTTAACTGAATCTGTTGTCAAAGTACTCATGTTTATCCTCTGCCCCTTCGTCCACGGCGTCTCTTAGCAGGCCCTGCAGCTTCTTCGGTGTTCTCTGTTGCATGTCCAGTCAAGCTCAAGAACACATCATCAAGTGTTGGTCGACGCAGCGCGATGTCGGCAATCGAGATGTTGTTCTCATCAAGTTTGCGAACAATGTTTACTATCGCAGTTGATCCACCAGCTACGGGAAGCAGGATTGTTTT
>JBIKSW010000076.1:0-4594 GCA_044348415.1 Candidatus Nanopelagicales bacterium | reverse complement strand
ATATGCAATCGAGACAATCACGAAGGTGAGAATCAATATAATGTTGCTGCGCTTGGTGCGGTATTCCTCGCTCATTGCCATTCGAGCGATTCGGGAAGAGAACTCTTTAACTGGATTGAGCAATCTCTGTGCCCACGCATATTCGGTCGCAAGGACGATCAATCCAACAATGATTACTGCCCAGCCAGGACCTGGAAACAGCAAGAAGAACAAACCAAGGCCCAACATAGTGAGTCCAACCACCAAAATGATTGCTCGCCATGTTGTATCTAATACGCGATTAGATCTAACTGAGTTTCGCCGACCCATGTAGTTTCCATACAGTCGATCGCCAAATGACTTACGCTGCTTTGTCTCTTGCGAATTACTTTTCATGGATTTAACTTTTCAGCTCTCTGGGTCAAAAAGATGTTACCCAGTTTTTCTGTGACTAATCCTGGAGCTAAAGTCCTTCGGTCCACCACGGTTCCAGAGGAATCTAATTTTGCTAATTCAGATACTGGATGAACGTTTCTAGTCGAGGAAGTTATGAACACTTCATCAGCATCCCACAACTCGCTTGGATCTACGTCACGCTCAACTATGACGAATCCAGAGTCGGTAGCCCATTCGATTACTAAGTCTCTAGTGATTCCGCGAAGTAACCCGCTGGCATCTGATGGAGTGAAAATCTGGTCGCCCTTAACAAGAAATATGTTTGAGCCAGTACCTTCACAAAGGCGGCCTGAGGTATCGCAAAAAACTGCTTCCGAAAATCCTTGACTCTTAGCCGCGTCGAGGGCGTAAACATTCTCTGCGTACGAAGTTGTCTTTAGACCAGCAAGTGGTGAGTTCTCGTTTCTAGTCCAAGGAACTAGTAGGACCTTAGTGGTCGCTGGCCAAGTAGCTTGCTCGGCAAGTGAGATCACCAAAGTTGGTTCGGCGGAAGTTCGATCCGAACCAAGTGGGCCAGCACCACTAGTGACAGTAATGCGTAGTCGCCCAAAATCAACGTTTGGATTCTTTTGCAAGACCTGCGTAATTCCATTTGAAATTTTTACAGAATCTGGCATTGAGATACCAAGTCCGAAAGCGGATTTAGCTAAGCGCGCTAAGTGCCTATCGAGTGCAAAAACTTTTCCATCACTCACCAATAAAGTTTCGAATACGCCATCTGCAACGGTAAATCCGTGATCAAGCACACTTACTTTGGCATCAACAATTGGAACGAGTTCATCGTTTATCCAAAAGTGAGTAACCGTCATGTCTAACATCCTACCTTTTAGTTAGTTGCAGAAATTGTAGGAACGTTTGCAGGAATGTTGGCATCCGATGACATAGCCGCAATCGAAAGCAAGCGCGACGCCTTAAGTTCAGTTTCGTGCCACTCACCTTCTGGATCACTGCCCCAAGTGATGCCCGCGCCAGTTCCAAAGTGCAACGACTTGGAACCTGCTCTAGTGTCTTGCCAGAAAGTTCTAATCCCAACTGCAAGTTCTGCAGTCTTGTTATCGGCATTAACCCAACCGAATCCCCCACAGTAAATTCCACGAGCACTAGTTTCCAAGCGCTGGATAACTTCCAACGCGCTGCTCTTAGGCGCACCGCTGACTGATCCTGGTGGAGAGAGTGCTTTGAGTATTTTTTGCCAGCCAACATCACTCGGCAAAGTTCCTTCTACGTCAGAGACCAAGTGCACTAGGCCCGGATGTTCTTCCAGTCGCAGCAGATCGACAACCTTGACGGTACCTGATTGGCAAACTTGTCCAAGGTCGTTGCGAATCAAATCAACGATCATAATGTTCTCGGTCTGGTCCTTCTCGAGTAATTCGCTAGCAATTCGAGCAGTTCCCTTAATCGGACTTGATCGCAGTACTTGATTATTTCGGGAAACGAACAGTTCAGGTGATGCACTAACTATGCGAATGTCTGAAGCGAATCCAGAAAGCGAAGCTGGAACCTGCAGCGCACTTAAATATGGTGCTGGATTGTGCTCTGCTAACAACTTACAGAGCGCAACAACACTCAAGTCTGTTGCTAAGGGAGCGCTGAGCACGCGACAAAGATTCGCCTGATAAACCCAGCCGCGCGCAATGTCTTGGCGAATGCTCTCAACTGCATCTTCGTATTGCTGCATCGACAAAGATGAAGTCCAGGTATTGATAGCAACCGAGTCATGACTCAAATCATGACCTAGTTCAGCTAACTTGTTTAAGTCCAGCGGCTCTGGATCTTCAAATCGAAATGCCTGAAAATCACCCTCAAACGTCTGGGCTACCGCCCACCAACCGGCATCATCTAATCTGCTGGGATCAGTGGTTGCTTCAATGAAATTTGTCGCCATATAGTTGCCGAAAATCGCAACTGCTAGGCCTTGGCTCATGCCTCCACTTTACGAACCTTCACGGCCTGACTTTGAACCCATCCCGTAATTGGGCTAAGGTAACGGGGTCGGGCTAAGCCTGTACGCGGATGTGGCTCAGTGGTAGAGCATCACCTTGCCAAGGTGAGGGTCGCGGGTTCGAATCCCGTCATCCGCTCGGAAGAGCTCACATTGGGCGACCCCGGTGGAGTGGCCGAGAGGCGAGGCAAGGGACTGCAAATCCCTGTACACGGGTTCAAATCCCGTCTCCACCTCGTAAGTGAACAAGCGGTAAGTAAGTAAATAACTAAACATCCGTTTTACAACGGTCGATTGGCGCAGTTGGCTAGCGCGCTTCCTTGACATGGAAGAGGTCACAGGTTCAAGTCCTGTATCGACCACCATAACGAAAAACTACGTCAGGAAAATCTTTTGATTTTGGATCTCCAACTGGCTTCACTTCCAGACATTGCTGCGCATTATCAATCCAATAATGAAAATTGGGTCCGCGCCAACATGATCATTTCCCAAGATGGTCATTTCGTAGGTCCCAGCGATTCATCTCGAGACTTAACTGGTGAAAGTGACTTAAAACTTCTTTTACTTCTCCGCGCATTGTCTGATGTTGTTTTGGTAGGCGCCAACACAGCTCGCATGGAAAATTATCGGCAGCCCAAAGCGCGCGATGAATTTGCATTCCTAAATCGCAAGCCACCAAGGATTGCTGTTGTTAGCTCGAGTTTAGAAATCGACTTATCTGCTCCCCTTTTTCATGGCGGACTAGAAAAAACTATTGTCATAAATGTCGGTGACAAGACACCTTCAGCTGATCTTAATGAGATTGCGCATGTCGTGGATGTTTCTTCAGTCAGTCAATCTAATTTTGTTCCAGACTTGATTGCAGCCTTAACAAACCTTGGCCTGCGAAAAGTTACCTGCGAAGGCGGTCCAAGTTTGCTTACTCAGCTACTGGAAGCAGAAGCAGTCGACGAATACGACCTCACAGTGTCACCGGTAACTGTTGGTGGTTCACCGGCATGGCCTGGCGCTCTCCCCCGCGAATCCAACTGGGCTCAGGTTGGCACTGCCGTATCAGGTGACTTCGAGTTCAAGCGTTTGTTGTTTCGCCGTTAAATCTTGACTCACAAGGCTGCACTCGCATCATGCCTACAGTTGCTCTAGCCTTTACTCATGAGTGAAAAAGTTGTTAAGTCTGATGAACAGTGGCGTGCAGAGTTAAGTCCAGAAGAATATCGAGTCTTGCGCGAAGCCGGAACTGAAGCTCCATTCATTGGCGAATACACCGACACCGAAACCAACGGCATCTATGCCTGCCGAGCCTGTGGCGCAGAACTGTTTAGAAGCGATGCAAAGTTTCACAGTGGGTGTGGCTGGCCGTCATTCTTTACTCCGCTTGCTGCCGAAACTGTTACAGAAATCAAAGATATGTCACATGGCATGGTTCGCACGGAAATCAGATGTGCTGCCTGCGATTCTCATCTTGGTCACGTCTTTGAAGGCGAAGGCTACAAAACACCAACCGATTTGCGTTACTGCATCAACTCAATATCAATGACATTGATTGAAGATAAAAACTAACCGACTGCAATTAGCGCAACGCCACTAAATGTAACGACAATGCCAAGGTACTGAACCGGTATCAATCTCTCTTTGTGAATCCACCAAGCCAAAAGAACAGTGACAATCGGGTATAGCGAACCGAGTACCGCAACTACAGATAACAATCCAAGTGAAGCCGCGAATGCAAACAAGATGTTTGCACCTGCATCCGTTACGCCGATGGTGGCAAGTAGTGGGATGTCCTTTTTAATGAGCCCACCAATAGACATAAACGCAAGCGCTAAAATCAAAACCAAAATAACTTGAGTCGCGCGCATTGCGGTAATTGTCATTGTTGGATTGATCTGGCCGCCCTTTGCCATGAAGTAAACACAGAATCCGAACGTTACGGCCGCAAAGAACGCTAGGAAGACTGGACGTGGATCTACTTCTCCTTTTAGCTCTGGTCCACTAGCTAGAACTACACCGATCAAAGCAATCACAATTCCAGTCACCTGCATTGTGCCAGGGCGCTCCCCTTGTGCCAGCCCGATAGTCACTGGCACAACTGCGCTCAATGATGAAATCGGAGCAACAATACCCATTTGTCCGGTTGCAAGCGCGGTGTAAAAACCAACCAGCCCAAGTAACCCCAAAGCGCCTGCAATGATTCCGTTTATCCAGACCGAGGTG
>JBIKSW010000002.1:0-15987 GCA_044348415.1 Candidatus Nanopelagicales bacterium | reverse complement strand
CCCCCGATAAACAAATGCTCTGGGAAACTCTTCTTGGGTCGAAAGCGCCAAGTATGGATAGCTCTTATCGTCGCGATACCTAACATTAAAATTTGGATCAAATTCCTTGATCCAGGCGTATTCAAGCTGCAAGGCTTCAGTTTCGGTTCGCACAGTTACCCAATCCAGGCTCCGCGCAGTTGTAACCATGGTTTGGGTTCTTGGATGCAAGTCACTGGCAAAGTACGAATTGATGCGGCTTCTTAGGTTTTTTGCCTTGCCAACGTAAATGACGCGATCTTGAGCATCTCGCCATCGATAAACCCCCGGGCTAGTCGGTACGTCTGCTGGCTTATCCGAAATCTGCACGAGTGCTACTTAGTTGAAGGTTTTCCAGCTGAGGCTTTTTTAGCAGTGGTTTTCTTGGCTGCCTGCTTCGGCTGAACCGGCTTTGCATTGCTGTTTTCTAGCAGTGGTTTTAAGAATCTTGCGGTGTGACTTGAAGCATGGCTGGCAACTTGTTCTGGTGTGCCAGTAACGACAACTTTGCCACCTCCTGATCCACCCTCGGGTCCCATGTCAATAATCCAGTCTGCAGTTTTGATTACATCCAAGTTGTGTTCAATCACAATTACCGTGTTGCCTTTTTCAACTAACGAATGAAGGACAATCAGAAGTTTTCTGACGTCTTCGAAGTGCAGGCCAGTAGTGGGTTCATCCAAGACATAGACGGTGCGACCAGTGGAACGCTTCTGAAGCTCTGACGACAGCTTTACGCGTTGGGCTTCGCCACCACTTAATGTTGTGGCTGGTTGTCCAAGTCGTACGTAACCAAGTCCGACATCCACCAGGGTTTGGAGATGTCGCGCAATGGCAGGAATACTTGCAAAGAATTCCAAGGCTTCTTCAACTGGCATATTCAAGACATCAGATATCGATTTGTTCTTGTAGTGAACTTCTAGAGTTTCTCGGTTGTATCTAGCACCATGGCAAACTTCGCAAGGTACGTAAACATCTGGCAGGAAGTTCATTTCAATCTTTAAAGTGCCATCGCCCGAACATGACTCGCAGCGGCCACCCTTGACGTTAAATGAGAAGCGACCCTGTTGATAACCACGCATTTTTGCTTCAGGTGTTTCGGCAAACAACTTACGGACGTGATCAAATACTCCGGTGTATGTTGCAGGATTTGAACGTGGAGTTCTACCAATTGGACTTTGATCAACGTGCACAACCTTGTCCAGTTGGTCAATCCCATCAATCTTCTTGTGGCGACCTGGGACTGTGCGTGCGCCATTCAAGTCGCGAGCCAAAACGTTGTACAAAATATCGTTGATAAGTGTCGACTTTCCAGATCCGGAAACTCCAGTTACTGCAGCAAACACTCCAAGTGGAATATCGACTGTAACGTCAGCAAGGTTATGTTCTTTAGCGCCGTGAATCGTCAGCAATCGACCCTGATCAACTGGACGCCTGATCTCTGGTACCTCAATAGAGCGCTTACCAGACAGGTACTGCCCCGTAATTGATTCCTTGGTTCCAATCAATTGCTCATAAGAACCACTGGAAACTACGTGTCCACCATGTTCGCCAGCACCAGGGCCTATGTCCACAATCCAATCAGCAGTGCGAATTGTGTCCTCATCATGCTCAACCACAATCAATGTGTTGCCCATGTCTCGAAGCCGAATCAATGTCTCGATAAGCCTGTGGTTGTCGCGCTGATGAAGTCCGATACTTGGTTCATCCAAAACGTAAAGTACACCGGTTAGTCCGCTACCGATTTGAGTTGCCAATCGAATACGCTGCGCTTCACCGCCAGCCAGTGATCCTGCTGATCTTTCTAACGATAAGTAATCGAGCCCGACGTCAACAAGGAAGGCAAGTCTCTCATTTACTTCTTTAAGAACTCGATCCGCAATTGCCCGCTCTCGCGGAGAAAGTTCAAGTTGCTTCAAGAACTCAGCACACTCGCCTATTGGCAACTCTGCAATCTCAGCAATGCTTTTGCCATTAAGAGTTACGGCTAGTGAAAGTGGCTTTAATCTTGCTCCGGCACAGGCCGGACAAGGCACATCTCGCATGTATCCTTCAAGCTTTTCCCGACTGGAATCGCTCTCGGATTCTTGGTGCTTTCGTTCGATGTACTGAATTACACCTTCAAAGCCAGTTGAGTAAGTGCGCTGTCTGCCATATCGGTTCTTGTACTTAACTTGAACTTCATGGTCATTGCCATAAAGCAATGCATTCTTTGCTTTCTGCGGCAGCTTCTTCCATGGCACATCAAGTGCAAAATCTAATTCATTGGACAGTGCCCTAGTTAGCCTAAAGAAGTAATCGAAGATGTGTCCTGATGCCCAAGGATCAATCGCACCTTCTTCCAAACTTAAGTCTGGATTAGGGATAACTAACTCAGCATCCACTTCCATCTTGTTACCAAGTCCCGTGCACTCTGGGCAAGCACCAAATGGTGAGTTAAACGAAAATGAACGCGGCTCTAATTCTTCGAATTGATTCCCATCAAACAGACAAACTAAGTGTTCACTGAACATCCGCTCACGTTCAGGATCACCTTCAGGTAAGTCGACGAACTCCAAAGTCACAAGTCCACTTGATAGTCGTAGCGCTGTTTCAACGCTGTCAGTTAGACGACGAACCGCATCAGGCTTAACAGCCAACCGATCCACTACAACTTCAATAGTGTGCTTCTCTTGCTTCTTTAACTTTGGTGGCTCTTCTAGTGAGTAGACGACGCCATCGATTCGGGCTCTGGCAAATCCTTGAGTCTGAAGGCTACGAAATAACTCTGCATATTCGCCCTTACGCTCTCGAATCACCGGAGCTAAAAGTTGAAATCTGGTGCCCTCTTTAATTTCCAGAATGCGATCGACAATCTGCTGTGGTGACTGACGCGCGATTGGCCGGCTGCAATCGGGGCAATGTGGTCGTCCAGCCCGCGCGAACAAAAGACGCAGGTAATCGTAAACCTCAGTGATTGTGCCAACAGTAGATCGAGGGTTGCGGTTAGTCGATTTTTGATCAATTGAAACTGCAGGTGAAAGTCCTTCAATGAAATCCACATCTGGTTTATCCATCTGACCAAGGAACTGGCGAGCGTAGGCAGATAGGGATTCAACATATCTGCGCTGACCCTCGGCAAAAATCGTGTCGAATGCCAGCGATGACTTTCCAGAGCCGGATAGCCCAGTGAAAACAATTAGAGAATCTCGAGGCAGATCAATATTTACGTCTTTGAGGTTGTGCTCGCGAGCGCCTCGAACGATTAACTGATCAACCACATCCCTATGTTAGTTGTCGGTGTCCTTTGGTGCATCAGTGATGCGTCCTGCGTGCGCATGGGCTGTCGGATCCTTACGAACCTTGATGAAGCTGGCCGCAGTCGAGATTACAAGAATGGCAGCGATAACTAAAAGGGAGATAGAGGTTGAAATCTTGGGAATTGATTCATTCACCTCATGTGCGTAAAGCAGGATCAACTTCATGCCAATGAATATCAGGATTACAGACAAGCCAAGTGATAAGTAGACAAGTTTGTCCAAGAGTCCTTTTAGAAGGAAGTACAGCGCGCGAAGGCCAAGCAGCGCAAACGCATTAGCCGAGAACACCAAGAACGGTTCTTGGGTCACACCAAAAGTTGCAGGAATTGAATCAAGTGCGAATAGCAAGTCAGTTGCACCAATGGCGATCATGACCAACAGCATTGGAGTGCCGTATCGCTTGCCCGCTTCTTTAATCGTCAGTTTCGTGCCATGGTATTCGTCAGTGAACGGAATGACTTTACGGATATTTCTCACCATCACGTTTTCACTGGGATCGGGATCTTCGTCCCAGTGTTTAAATAATCCATATCCGGTATAGATCAAGATTGCCCCAAAGATTACAAACGTGAAAGCAAAGGCTTCCAGCGCTGCTGCGCCCAATGCGATAAAAATTGCACGGAAAATCAAGGCAAGTAACACACCGAACAACAACACTCTTTGGTGATAAATACTTGGCACTGCGAACTGCGTGAGAATGATAATAAATACGAATAGATTGTCTACGGATAGCGATTTCTCAACAAGGTACGCTGCGAAGTATTCCGTTCCGAATGTGGATCCGTAACTAGTCCAAACCCAGACACCGAAGGCAACTGCAATTCCAATGTAGAAAACTGACCATAGTGCAGCTTCTTTGAACATTACGTCATGAGGTTTGCGGCTTACTGTCACAAAGTCCAGAACAATAAGTGCCAGAATTCCAACAATCAGAGCGGTCCATAAACCTTGACTTACGTCCATTTGATTTCCTTAAGCTTTAGGGTCTTCGGACCCGAGATGCTCAATAGCATCACCACGGTGCTCCGCTGACTCTTCCATTGCATGTGAAATCTCAGACTGAAGGGCCAATTCTGGGGAACGACGCACTGCAATGAGACTTGTGATTACTGTTACCCCTAAAACGGTTCCAATAAACATCAAAGATTGGGCTATGGTCACATGTGGTGGATGTAAGTCCGTGGTTCCATCAACGGCCTCCAAAAACAGCTTTATTGCAATGAATCCAAGGATTATGGCCAAGCCACGAGCCAAATAGATGATCTTGGATAGTAAGCCGTCCAATAAGAAATACAACTGTCGCAATCCCATCAGGGCGAAAGCATTAGCAGCAAAAACTAGATAAGGCTCTTGAGTCAAGCCAAAAACCGCTGGAATCGAATCCAAAGCGAACAGTAAGTCGGTGGTACCCACAGCAAGAATCACCACAAACAGCGGAGTAATGAATCGCTTGCCGTCAATTTTGGTTATGTATTTAGCACCAACATATTCCCGTGAAGTGGGCACATATTTTTCGACTAATCGAACGAAGCCGTTACCCTCAGGATCCGGCTCTTCATCATGCGATCTCCAGACGGAAATTGCGGTGTAGAGCAGGAACGCAGCGAACACGTAGAAGGTCGCTGCAAACTTAGCGATTGCTGCTGCGCCAATCACAATTAGAATTCCTCGAAGCACGATTGCTATCGCAACACCAATCAATAGCACTCGGTGCTTAAGCATTTCCGGAACTGCGAATGAAGACATGAGAACGAGAAACACAAACAAATTATCAACGGAAAGACTGTACTCAGTTATCCAGCCTGCCAAGAACTGTTGTCCGTACTCAGCTCCGAAATAGTTCCAAACAAAAACCGCAAAACACAGCGCCGCAATGATGTAAGCCACTACCCAGCGAGCCGCTTGCTTTGGTCCGAAGACGTGCGGCCTGGCATCAACTACTACAAAGTCCAGTACAAATGCGGCAATGAGAATTCCAATTGTGGCAATCCAGATTGTGGTTGATACGTTCATTGGTCAACCATAGCGATGATCGGCATATCTAGGCGTGACCAGCCTGCGCCATTTGACGCAATTCCTTCTTAAGCTCGTGAATTTCGTCGCGCAATCTTGCTGCTAACTCAAACTGCAATTCGCTGGCAGCGGTGTGCATTTGCTCGGAGAGTTGATCGATCAAGTCCCCTAAATCGCGTGCCGGGATGCTTTTTAGGCTCTCTCTGACAGAGGTAGGGACTCTGATTCCAGATTTTTGATCAGCCATAAACAGCTCGGTGTCATCATCTTCTCTGGTTATCAAATCAGTAATGTCTGCGATCTTCTTCCGGAGTGGTTGTGGATCCAAACCATGTTCTAAGTTATAGGCAACTTGCTTAGCTCGCCTTCGATTAGTTTCATCAATAGCAACTCGCATTGAGTCGGTGATCCGGTCCGCATACATGTGAACTTCGCCAGAGACGTTACGAGCGGCACGACCAATAGTCTGGATCAAGCTGCGATGACTGCGCAGAAAGCCTTCTTTATCTGCATCCAAGATTGCAACTAGGGATACTTCAGGTAAATCCAAACCTTCGCGCAACAAGTTGATTCCGATTAGTACGTCGTACTCTCCTAGTCGCAATTCCCGAAGCAATTCCACGCGGCGCAAAGTGTCTACTTCGGAGTGCAGGTAACGCACTCTAATTCCTTGCTCCAGAAGGTAGTCAGTTAAATCTTCCGACATCTTTTTGGTGAGAGTCGTGACTAGAACGCGTGTTCCATTCGCAGCACGCAGACGAATCTCGTGAATCAGATCGTCCACTTGTCCCTTTGTCGGCTTAACAATGATTTCTGGATCAACCAGACCGGTAGGTCGAATTACCTGTTCAACCACATCGTTGTCTACTACGCCCAACTCATACGGTCCTGGCGTTGCTGACAGATAGACCGTTTGCCCTACTCGCTCCAGAAACTCGGGCCACTTTAACGGACGATTGTCCATTGCACTTGGCAACCGGAAGCCGTGCTCAACCAGAGTTCGCTTTCGCGATGCGTCGCCCTCGTACATTGCACCGATCTGAGGAACTGTCACGTGACTTTCGTCGATGACCAGCAGGAAGTCTTCCGGGAAATAATCAAGCAGGCAGTTTGGGGCCGATCCTGCGTCTCGACCATCAATATGTCTCGAGTAGTTCTCAATGCCTGAGCAGAAACCAAGATTCTGCATCATTTCAATGTCATAAGAAGTGCGCATCTTTATCCGTTGTGCCTCAAGCAGTTTTCCTTGACTCTCGAGTTCAGGAATTCGAATAGCAACTTCAGCCTCAATCGCTGAGATCGCCTTATTCATGCGCTCCGGTCCAGCTGTGTAATGAGATGCAGGGAAGATGTAGATTTCATTGTCATCAGTAAGAATTTCACCGGTTACAGGATGCAGTGACATTAAGCGTTCGATCTCGTCGCCAAACATTTCGATTCGAACTGGGTGTTCTTCGTAAACCGGATAAACCTCAATTGTGTCGCCACGAACTCTGAATGTGCCTCGAGTAAAAGCGATGTCATTTCGGTTGTACTGAATATCTACTAGTCGGCGTAACAATGAGTCGCGATCTAGGCTTTCTCCCACTTTTAGGCGCACCATGCGATCTACGTATTCCTGAGGTGTGCCAAGGCCGTAGATGCACGAGACACTTGCCACCACAATTACATCTCTTCGAGTTAGCAAACTGTTGGTTGCGCTGTGACGAAGTCTCTCAACTTCTTCATTAACCGAAGAGTCTTTCTCGATGAATGTGTCGCTCTGCGGGATGTAAGCCTCAGGTTGGTAGTAGTCGTAATACGAGACGAAATACTCAACTGCGTTATTAGGCAAAAGTTCCCTAAATTCGTTCGCCAGCTGGGCTGCCAATGTTTTATTTGGTGCTAAAACCAAAGTTGGGCGCTGCAGGCGTTCAATCAGCCATGCCGTAGTCGCGCTCTTTCCAGTTCCGGTAGCACCGAGCAAAACCACATTCTTGTCCCCATTGAGAATTCTCTTCTCAATCTCATTGATTGCGGCTGGCTGATCCCCGGCAGGAACGAACTCGCTAATTACCTCAAATGGTGCAACTGTGCGCTGCAAATCGGTAATCGGGCGAGTCATGGGTAAAGACTACGCGGTAATTTGTTGCCAGACCTTGGCAACTTGCTCTTGTAGTTGCACAAGTGATCCATTGTTTTGAATAACAAAGTCGGCAATCGATTCTCGCTGCTCATCGGTAGCCTGGTTTCCCATTCTGGCGTTGATGTCGTTGAGCTCCAAACCCCGGTCCAGCAAACGTGATCGACGCAACTCAGTGTCTGCGGAAACGATTAGGACTTTGTCGAATTGGCTTTGCAATTGTTTTTCAAACATCAATGGGGTGTCGTAAACCACTATGGATGTCTCCGGCAGTGATTCTCGGATTTGCGTCACCCGGTCAATCACAGCTGGATGAATTATGGCCTCGAGTTTTGCGAGTTGCTCTGGGTTCTGAAATACCAGTTCAGCAAGCTTCTTTCGGTCAATACTCCCCGATTCAGAAAGCACCGATTCCCCAAAGGTAAGGATTGTGTTCTCGTAACCGATCTGACCAGGCTCTAAGACCTCTCTAGCAATAACATCAGCATCAATAACTACTGCACCCAAGTCCGTGAGAATCTTGGCTACCGTGGATTTTCCGCTACCGATGCCACCTGAAAGTCCTAAGTACACGTTCCCTACCCTAATCGTTGGAATAGACCAGCTAGCTCCGCGAATAGAAAAAGCGGCTGTCAATCTAATGACAACCGCTTTTTCTAGTTTTGCTTATTCGGCTTTGTCGGCCAATTCTGTTCTTAGTGCCTGCAGGCCAGCATCATCTGAGAGTGTTCCTTCAGAAGTTGTTTCGCCTGAGTATGAAGTTGGAACTTCAGCATCAGCGTTAGCTGCGGCATCAGCCTTCTTGGACTCGCCAACAGCAAGCTTGTGAGCTTCCCACTTAGCGTGTGCTGCAGCGTACTGAGCTTCCCATTCAGCCTTCTTAGCTTCATGACCTGGCAACCATTCGTTGGTGTCTGGGTCAAAGCCTTCTGGGTAAATGTAGTTTCCGTTTTCGTCATACTGATTCATGCCGTATAGACCAGCATCGAATGAATCTGTTTCATCGGAATCTACATCTTCGTTAGCCTGACGCAAGGAAAGTGAGATTCGACGACGCTCTAGATCAATGTCGATGACCTTAACGAATGTTGAATCGCCAACTTGTACTACCTGCTCTGGAATTTCAACGTGGCGTCCAGCTAGTTCAGAGATGTGAACTAGACCTTCAATGCCATCGCTTACGCGAACGAATGCACCGAATGGAACCAACTTGGTTACTTCACCTGGAACTACCTGACCCATTGTGTGGGTACGAGCGAAGTGCTGCCATGGATCTTCCTGAGTGGACTTCAAGGAAAGCGAAACGCGTTCGCGATCGAAATCAACTTCAAGAACTTCAACTGTTACTTCCTGGCCTACTTCGACAACCTTTGAAGGATGATCGACGTGTTCCCATGAAAGTTCAGAAACGTGAACTAGGCCGTCTACGCCACCAAGATCAACGAAGGCACCGAAGTTAACAATGCTGGATACAACACCCTTACGGATCTGGCCCTTTTCAAGTTGATTTAGGAAGCCGTGACGAACAGCGCTCTGTGACTGTTCTAGGTAAGCGCGACGAGAAAGCACAACGTTGTTGCGGTTCTTATCTAGCTCAATGATCTTGGCTTCGATTTGCTTGCCAATGTATGGCGCAAGGTCGCGAACGCGACGCATTTCAACAAGTGATGCTGGCAAGAAGCCACGAAGTCCGATGTCCATAATCAAGCCGCCCTTGACGACTTCGATGACAGTGCCGGTAACGACGCCGTCCTCTTCCTTGATCTTTTCGATTGAACCCCAAGCGCGTTCGTACTGTGCACGCTTCTTGGAAAGAATGAGTTGACCTTCTTTATCTTCCTTCTGAAGAACTAGCGCTTCGATTACGTCGCCAACTGTTACAACTTCGTTGGGATCAATATCGTGCTTGATGCTCAGTTCACGAGAAGGGATAATTCCTTCGGTCTTGTAGCCGATGTCAACGAGAACTTCGTCTCGACTAACTTTTACTACGATGCCTTCTACGATGTCTCCATCATTGAATGGCTTAATTGTGGCGTCGACTGCGGCCATAAATTCTTCGGCTGATGCGAAATCGTCGACGGTGGAGAAGTTGCTCTTGTCAGTAGTGACAGTCATTAAGTTATTGCCTCGATGCGGATAGAAATAGTTCCAATGTTGCATTCTTTCCTTGCGGATCCCGCGGAACTAGGTCTGTCCTTGGGCAAATGGCAACCTTCTAAGGATAGGCACCCACTAATGCTGGGTCAAAACCGATATGCCCTATTTCAATGGGTTTAGTGACCCGCGCTGGCCCAGGAGGTGCCAATTCCCGTGGAAACTTCCATCGGGACGGATAAATCCCCTACGGCGCCCATGTTTTCAACAACTATCTGAGTAACTTGTTCAAGTTCACCCTTTGCCACTTCTACTACCAATTCATCGTGAACCTGCAACAGCAGCCTGGACTTAACTCCGGCTGCCTTCAGGGCAACATCAACCTTCAGCATTGCGACCTTTACCAAATCTGCTGCTGAACCTTGAATCGGTGCATTCAGCGCCATGCGTTCGGCCATGTCTCGGAGTTGTCGATTGTCACTATTCAAATCTGGAAGGTAGCGCCGACGTCCCATGATTGATTCGGTGTAACCAAGCTTTCGAGCTTCAATAACAACGTTGGCCAAGTAATCACGCACGCCGCCAAATCTTTCGAAGTAAGTATTCATTAGAGACTTAGCTTGGTCGTTACCAATACTTAGCTGCTGTGCCAAACCGTAAGCCGAAAGTCCATAGGCCAAGCCGTATGACATTGCTTTAATTTGTCGTCGCATGTCAGCATCAACTTTTTCTGGTGGAACGCCAAACACTTGAGAACCAACTGTGGTGTGTAAATCTTCACCAGTTTTTAATGCCGCAATTAATCCTGGATCATTTGAAAGATGTGCCATTACGCGTAGTTCAATCTGACTGTAGTCAGCTGTCAACAGAGTTTCGAATCCCTTACCAACAACAAACGTGCCGCGAATTGCAAAGCCTTCATTGGTGCGAATCGGAATGTTTTGCAGATTTGGCTCAGTACTCGAAAGCCGTCCGGTCGCAGCAACCATTTGATTGAAGCTGGTGTGGATCCGATCATCATCCTGAACTGCGGCTAGCAGCCCTGTGACAGTTTGTTTTAACTTGATAACTTCGCGATACCTAAGCAGTGCAGTGAGTAATTCATCGTCTGGGAATTTAGCTAACAGGCCTAGTAGAGACTCCGCGTCGGTGGTGTAACCAGTCTTGATCTTTTTAGTCTTAGGCAAACCGCGCTCTTCAAAGAGAACTTCCTGGAGTTGCTTAGGGGAACCTAAATTGAATTCGTGACCAACCGAGTCGTGCGCCTGCTTCACAGCTTGCGCAGCATCTGCATCAAAACTACTTTCCAGTTTTTTAAGTGCCTTAATGTCGACTGCAATGCCATGCGCTTCCATTTCGGCGAGCAATGGCACCAATGGCATTTCAACATCATTGAATAAGCCGTCGCCACCACGACTCCTTAATTCGACCTTAAGGAATTCACTTAGATCCAAGGTTGCTCGCGCGGCTTTAGCTAATGAATCTCCGGAAACTTCAAGCGAAGCATCAAGAGATAGTTGCGCGCTTTGGGCGGTTGAGTCAGTCTCAAGAGATTTACCTAAGTAACGCATCACCAAATCGGATAACTCAAAGTTTCTTCCGCCCGGCGATACAAGATATGAGGCAATAGCGGTGTCAAATACAACGGTATTAAGCGGATTTCCCATTTCCTTGAAGGCCAGCATTGGCCCTTTAGCATCATGCAGAATCTTCTCAGCTGGACCAGCCAGCCACTTAGAAAGCGTTTCGCCACCATCCGTTGGTGTACACCAAACTGATTCTCCCGCGCTGTTAACAAAAGCTATTGCTTCAACTAGTCCAGTGCCACTTCCCCAATGCCCAGATGTTGACAGTGCGACAGGTCCAGCAGCGGACTTAAGCCATTTTCCAAGTTCAGTCTCAGAAACTTTTTTAGTGACGACTTCGAAACCTTCACTTGCAGCATCATTTGCACTAGGAGTGGACTTGGCAGCAGCGCCATCCTTACCTGCATCAGAAATCGACTTAGATTTGCCTGAACCACTGGACTTAGCTGCTGGTGTTTCGGTAGATGGCTGACTACTGCTTGGCCAAGCAGCAAACAACCTAGGCCGAAGCGCCGAGAATTCAAGAGCATCCAGTGTGGCATGCACAATGCTGGCGTCATACTCTCGCTTTGCGTAACTTTCAATCGCCTTATCTACAGGAGCGTCTTCAACCAGGCGATTGAGTTCGTAATTAAGTTTTACTTGATCCAGATTGGCGCGAAGTGCTTCGCCTACTTTGCCACCTATTGAATCGGCAACTGCCAAAATCTTTTCCAGCTCGCCGTATTCTGCAATCCACTTCGCTGCAGTCTTAGGACCAACACCTGGTACACCAGGCAGATTGTCACTACTTTCACCCACTAGCGCAGCTAACGATCGGTACTGCTTTGGGGTAACACCATACTTTTCAAACACTGCATCCGGAGTCATTTGCACTAAGTCAGACATGCCTTTTCGTGGATAAAGAATTGTCACACGATCATCAATTAGCTGGAATGAATCGCGGTCACCACTAACGATTCTTACCGGGAAGTCGCAACTCTTTGCCAAGGTAGCCAAGATGTCATCGGCTTCAAACCCATCTGCGGTGACCACAGAAATGTTCAGGGATTCCAAAACTTGCTTGATGAGTTCAACTTGTCCCTTGAACTCTGGCGGAGACTTGGCTCGAGTGGCCTTGTAATCGGGATACCGTTCACTGCGAAAGGTTTGCCTCGAGATATCAAAGGCAACAACTAGATGTGAGGGCTTTTGATCTTTAAGAACATTAACCAGCATCGACACGAATCCGTAGACCGCATTGGTATGTTGTCCTGAACTGGTGGCAAAGTTTTCAACTGGCAGGCCATGAAACGCTCGATAGGCAAGCGAGTGGCCGTCCAAAATGAGAAACTTAGAAGTATCAGCCACGTATTGATCCTAGAGGGGTGCCCATGAGCTCGAACCAAGAGAACCACGCAAGCGAAGTAGCAATTGGTGCTATGGCAGAAAGAATGGGAATTACCGTGAGTTTTGCTACCGCTAGCAAGGTAGTTGGCCACATGCCAGTTGAAGGCAATACCCAGCCCTTTGGCTTACTCAACGGTGGCGCCTCAATGGCATTGGCCGAAACCTTAGGTTCCGTTGGTGCCCATTTGCACGCTGGGCCCACTCGAAGTGTGGTGGGAATCGACATCAATGGCACCCATCATCGCAGTGCAACGAGTGGCCAGGTTACTGGAACTGCTACCCCAATAAGTCTTGGTCGAACAATCGCGGTCTATGAGATTGTGATCACAGATGAGCGAGATAAGAGACTTTGCACCGCTCGCTTAACATGCCTGCTTCGTGACCTGCCATAGCTCTTTGACTTAACTGGTTTTGTGAGAGGGTAAGTTTATGTTTATTGGATCAGGCACGGTCATCAACATAATTGCGGTTCTAATTGGCTCAACTCTTGGTGTATTCATTGCACATCGCTTGAATGAAAAGATTCGCGACGTAGTAACTGATGGTCTGGGACTTGTCACTGGAATGATCGCTGTCCTAACTTGTGCTTCGATTACAAATCCCCTACTTAGCGAAGCTCTGGGTGCCGGTTGGCCAGTTCTGATCGTCTTGGCCAGCGTTGTTGTTGGCGGCATGCTTGGCACAGCAATGCAGATTGAGGAGCGTCTGGAGCGCGCTGGTGATCGCTTGAAGTCGAGATTCTCGAGCGAAGGCTCTTCACGCTTCACTGAAGGTTTTGTCGCAGCATCGCTGCTGTTTTGTGTTGGCGCGATGTCGGTCTTAGGGCCAATCACAGATGGTCTTGGTGGTGGAAATGAAATTCTGGTACTTAAGTCAACTCTTGACTTCTTTGCTGCCATTGCATTCGCATCAGTATTTGGTTGGGGCGTTGCGGCGTCGGCCCTCACAATTTTGGTGTTTCAGGGAAGTTTGACGGCTCTTGGATACGCACTTGGAAGCTTTATGACTGAAGTTCAAGTGTTGATGCTTAGTGCAACCGGCGGCTTATTGATCTTAGGAATATCTCTTCGCTTGTTAAACATCCGCCAGATTCCGGTGGGTAACATGTTGCCCGCGCTAGTCATCGCTCCACTATTAGTCGCACTTGTTGCCTAGTTGGCAACAAACAAAAAAGAACCCCGCAAACTGCGGGGTTCTTTTTATTAGAGTTTCTTAGCCACCCAGGTAAGCCTGTGCGATAGCTGGATCATCAGCAAGCTTAGATCCGTCGCCTTCAAGCTTTAAGTTGCCTGACTCAAGAACGTAGGCATAGTCCGCAATACGCAAAGCAGCCAAAGCGTTCTGTTCAACCAGAAGGACGGTTACGCCAGACTTGCGGATCTCTTCAATGGTTTCAAAGATTAGATCCACGAGAACTGGTGCTAGACCCATTGAAGGCTCATCCAAAATAAGTAGCTTTGGATTACCCATAAGTGCGCGACCTACTGCAAGCATCTGCTGTTCGCCACCGGACATGGTGCCCGCCTTTTGATTAATGCGCTCTTGCAGACGTGGGAAAAGCTGGAGTACATGCTCCCGAGTCTCTTTGATACCAGCTGAATCCTTACGCAGGAAGGCACCTAGATCAAGATTCTCATCGACAGTCATCTTCGGGAAGATACGACGCCCCTCTGGCGAGTGACAAATTCCCTTTGCCACGATCTCGTGTCCAGCAACGCCATCAATCTTTTCACCCAGAAATTCAATGCTTCCAGTCTTTGGCTTAAGCAGACCGCTGACCGTGCGAAGTGTTGTTGATTTGCCCGCACCGTTAGAACCGATCAGAGAAACGATTTCGCCTTCACGAACTTCAAGAGTTAGACCCTTAACCGCTGTGATTGCGCCATAGCCAACTGTTAAGTCGTTGATTTTGAGCATTGCTGGAGTGTTTAAACGTGCCATTACTTGCTCGCCTCCGATCCGCTCTTGCCTAAGTAGGCTTCAATAACTCGTGGGTTTGACTTAATTTCTGCAGGGGTTCCTTCAGCAATCTTCTGCCCTTGGTCCAAAACCGTAATGCGTTCTGAAACCTGCATAACAACACTCATGTCGTGTTCGATAAGAAGAATGCTAATTCCCTTGTCAGCCTTTAATTTGCGGACGAAGTCCACAAAAGCTGCAGATTCATTTGGATTCATTCCAGCTGTTGGCTCATCAAGAAGCAAAACACTTGGACGTAGAGCTAAAGCACGAGCTACCTCAAGGCGACGCTGGTCACCGTAAGACAAGTTACGTGCGTACTCGTTCGTTACGCCACCGATTCCAACGTAATCCAAAAGCTCTTGGGCAAAGCGACGGGCTTCCGCCTCCTCTGCTTTCTGAGACTTGGTACGGAAGATTGTTGCGAACACACCAGCATTCATCTTTGAGTGCATAGCCACCATGACATTTTCTTGCGCGGTCATTAAACCGAACAAGCGAATGTTCTGGAAAGTTCTAGCCATGCCACCAGATGCGATCTCGTGAACTGGATCGCCAGTAATTTCGACGTTCTCGAAAATAACGGCACCACTTGTTGGCTTGTACAGACCGGTAAGCACATTGAAGAACGTTGTCTTTCCTGCACCGTTAGGTCCGATCAAAGAAACAATCGAACCTTCTGGGATGTTGAAAGACACGTCGTCAACAGCAACTAGGCCGCCGAACTCAACGCGAATATCTTGAGCATCTAATACTGCTCTGCCATCAAGACTCATAGTTAGCTGTGCCCAATCTTTGTCTCGTCGGATACCTTTTCTTCGTCTTCAAGTTTCTCTTCATTCATAACCATTCGAATACGGGCCTCTGGAATGAAGCCTTCGCGACGGAACAGCATCATAAGAACCAAAAGCAGTCCGAATAGTAAGAATTGGTATGAAGGGAAGTTGATGTTTGTTCCGAATGAGTTGTTGATCAAATCTCCAACCTGAATCAAGCCGATTGAGTTGATCCAAGCAAGCACAACTGCGCCTACTACGACACCCCAGACGTTACCCATACCGCCGAGAACAACCATGGCGAGAATGATGATCGAGATTACGAAGTTAAATCGATCGGCGTAAACACCACCTACCAAAATCGCAAAGCCTACGCCACCAATACCGCCACCGATAGCACCAATTGCGTATGAAGCGAACTTAGTACGCCATAGTGGGACGCCCATCATGCTCGCAGCTAGTTCATCTTCGCGAATAGCCAACCATGCTCGTCCTAAACGTCCATCACGAAGACGAATTGAGAAGAAGATCATGGCGCCGGCCATCAAAGAGACCATTAGGAATTTCTCAGGCAAGGCGAAAGTTCCAATTACATAACCAAATAGGTTCACATCATCTAGGCCACCAATGCCCTGCGAACCGTTGGTTACGTTGTAGCCTGCGATGTCAGCTCCATTAATCATGAACTGAGGAATGATTTCACCAAAGCCAAGCGTTACCAAAGCTAG
>JBIKSW010000001.1:0-16175 GCA_044348415.1 Candidatus Nanopelagicales bacterium | reverse complement strand
CGTCATCCCAACCTTCATATAGTTCATCCATATGGACCACGCTGATGATGCCATTGGAAGTCGTCAACTCACTTGCTAACTCATTTGCCAAAGTTGTTTTTCCAGATCCGGCAGGCCCATCGATAGTAACAATCTTTGTATCGCCACAAAGGGCATCACTGTTTTCGATTGCGACCCTAATTTTGGATAACTCGAAAAACGACATGAACTAATTACTGACTGTCAGCGCGCTGAAGTTTTTGCCAATTGATCCAACCGCGAAGCGCGATTGCTGCAAAAACTACGTATAGCAACGATGTGAACTTGAGATCTTGAGACCAAAAGAGGCCCACGTAAACAACGTTGACAACAAACCAAACCACCCAATTGTCGCGGAACTGCAAAACCATGAGGACTTGAGCAATGATGCTGAAGACTAAGCCGAAAGCATCTGGCAGAGCTGCAGCTGCACCAAGTGAAACCAAGAACGGTGTAATCAGTAACCAGATCACAGTTCCTGCACTCAAGATAGCTGCGCGCATTGCCCAGGATAAGTTTCGCGAGACGGCGCCTTGTGGTCCCCAACCGAACCAGCCCCAAATCGCTGCAGATATGAAAACAAGCTGAAGTGACGCGCTTGCATAAAGGTCGTAATTGAAAAACAGCCAGCCGTAAAGCACTCCACTGAATCCATACCAAGGCCACATGATTCGTTTGCCGGTTGTGCCTAACCAGACACCTGTGGCTGATGCAATAACTGCTGTTAACTCAAGCAGGGTTACTTGATAGCCCAAAACTGTGAATAGAACAGTGCTAACCAATTCATTGATTTCTGAAAACATAGATTGCATTCCTCCTGCAATCCGCATTACCGGACTGGTTAAACGGTCGGTGTGGTGATCAAAAGATCGGACACCCTCTCAGCCCACCTTGTTGTGGACTCCCGTGTCTTGCTCATTCCACTGTATGTCATCTTTGCCGTTTATGGGACTAAATTGCCAGCCCTGATAAAGTCACTCAGGCAGGTAGTTTTGCCCGCGTAGCTCAGTGGATAGAGCGTCTGCCTCCGGAGCAGAAGGTCGAAGGTTCGATTCCTTTCGCGGGCACGTGAGTGAGCAGCGACCATCAAGGGCCACATTCGTGGTTCGTCGGACTCTTGTTTTCGGATCAATTTTTTTGGCTTTAGTTTTGATTTTGAGGCTGGCATCAGGAGCTATCTCATCTGCTCCCACTGACGGCACTGCTGCTCCTATTCCAGTACCTGTAGTAACGCCAGCTTTCGATTGCGAAGCTAATTCGCCATTGCCACAAACTTTTGTCGATACTTGGTCTGCAGAATTTCAGCCAGTTAGTTTTAATGCCACGATTGTTGATCTAATCGAAGGCTGTACATATTCATTGGGTGATGCACTTGCAACATTTCCAACTGCATCAACTGGAAAAGTTATCGTCGCAACTGGCGTATTAGAGATGGTGGCAGCGGGAACTTTAGATTACGCAGCAATAGCTCCCGACTTAGAGTTAATGATTACTCAATCCGATAATGGTGCGGCAGATCGCTTGTTCAAGATAATTGGCAGAAATGACGCAGTGGTTTCAATAGCAAGTCGTTATGGTTTAGCAAATACAACTACTGGTGGTGCTTGGGGAACAATCATGACTAATTCAGCTGACCAAGCTTTGCTTTTAAATCAGGCGGTTGGAACATCCGAGAGCCCATTACCTGAAGCGCAGCGCGTAATTCTTCGTGACTTAATGACCAAAGTAAATCCAGAGCAAGCTTGGGGCGCTGGTCCTAGTGGCGGTATCCCTCTTGAGTGGTCTGCAGCAGTAAAGAATGGCTGGTACTTATCCGTTGAAGGTGACAGGCCACCTGTTGGCTTATGGCGAATAAATACGCTTGGTTACGTTTGGGATCCGAGCAAATCTCCAAGATGGATCTTTACTGGTTATTCGAATACTTGGAATTCCCAAGAGCGAGGCATCTCTGCTTGGGGTGCAATCACCAAGCAACTATCTGAAACTCTGGGTACTCGTTAAGAAGCGTATGGTTCCATTGCTGGACAAGTTTGCCCCGGAGCAACTAGTGGTTCAAAATGCCACCACTCATTTTCATAACGGCGGCATAGTCCATATTTGTAACCGTTCTTTTCTAACCAAGCTGCTGCTTTCTTTCCTTTAGTTCCGCCAACGCCGTAGTTAATGTCTATTGCTAAGCCCCAAGGATGATTCGATTTTTCTGGCGGCAGAACCCACTTACTTGCCGCCTCAGCCGAACCATGCCGCTTGATTGCTCTTTGAAATAGAACTTCTTGACGCTCCAGACTTCGATAACCACTTGTGATGGCTAGTGTGTGACCCTTTTTCTTGGCTGCGGCTTTCGCTGCCTCATATCGGTTCTTGACTTTCGGAACTAAAGCCTTGGGGCGTTTCTCCGAACGAACGATAGGTGTGGCGCCAAGGGACCGCTCGCTTTTGCTGCAAGTCCCTTCAGTAATGGCTCTGACTTTGCCGCTGGATTTCTTTGCACAAAAATCGATCACCGGAGCTTCAGTTGCACTTGCCGGAATGATTGTGAATGAAAAAGAAACTGCAAGGGTTAGAAATGACACGATCAAAAGCTTGGCCCTCACAAATCTTGAGCCTACTTCAAAAGTGACCCCATTCAATGACCAACTAAAGAACGGCAGCAACCTCGATCCGAAGTTGCTGCCGTTCTTGAATTACTTAGTTAGTGAATGACACCATCTGGTGTGGTGCGCTCAAGCACCTTGCGCATTGCCGCAACCATTCGATCAGCTTCTTCTTCGGTCATGATCAGTGGTGGCGAAAGCACTAAGTTATGCGCGCAGTCGCGAACGATCACACCTTCTTCACGACGAATTACATCTGGCAACATAGGTTGCAACATCGGAAGTGGTGTGCGGCTTTCCTTGTCAGTGACAAGTTCAACTGCATGCATCATGCCAACAAAGCGAACTTCTCCAACAATTGGCAGATCTAGGAGAGTGCGCAAACCCTCGTGCAGATACTGGCCCATCTTTTTGGCCTTTTCCAGCAATCCTTCTTCTTCAATGATCTGAAGATTCTTAAGCGCGACTGCTGCAGCGGTTGGATGGCCGTTGTAGGTGAAGCCCATAGGGAATCCGAAATCCTTTTCAAGTTCCGCAGCTACTGCATCAGTTGTAAGCACTGCACCTAATGGGATGTACCCAGAAGTAATGCCTTTTGCAGTAATGATGATGTCTGGCTGCACATTAAAGTGCTGGGCAGCAAACCATTCGCCAACGCGGCCATAGGCAGTTACAACTTCATCAAAGATCAACAAGATGCCATGCTTGCGCAATACTTCTTGAACTCTTGGCCAGTAATCATCAGGTGGAACCAACATTCCGCCAACGCCCATGATTGGCTCACCAACCATTGCCGCGATTTTGTCAGCGCCGATACGAGCAATGGTTTCTTCGAGTTCGTTGATCAAGAAGTCCGTTGGATCTTGACCGTTGTAAAGCTCCTGGCGGTAAGGCCATGGCGTAGTTAAGTGCTGCACGTGAGGCATGGTTGGTCCAAAGCCATCGTGGTAAACATCAAAACCTGTAAGTGATCCACCGCCATAAGCAATGCCGTGATACGCGCGCTCACGAGCCAAAATCCAGTCGCGTCCAGTCTCACCTTTTCGGTGATGGTAGTAGCGAGCCATCTTGATAGCCGCTTCATTGCCTTCGGAACCACCGCTAGTGAAGTACACGTGGTTAATGTTCTCTGGCGAAATCTCAACTAACTTCGCAGCCAATGTGATGGCTGGTTCGTTACTGAATTCCCAGAAGCTAGTGAAGTACTCCAGGGTAGAGATTTGTTCGGCAGCTACAGCTGCTACTTCGTCTCTACCGTGACCGATTTGTGCCAACCACAAACCACCAGTGGCGTCGAGGTATTCCTTGCCGTCGGTGTCCCAAAGTGCACAATCCTGGCCTCGGGCCATGATCACGCGCTCAGTTGTTGACTTTGGCAAATAGGGGTGAATGATGTGGGCGCGATCAATGTCGGCTAATTCTTGAGTCGACTTCTTAGTGGTTGCCATTTCTTCTCCTAGGTTGTGTTCTAAGTTCTATTCGTATCGAATCCAGGTTGTTTTCAACCCGGTGAATTTATCAAGAGCATGAAGCGAAAGATCGCGGCCAAAGCCGGATTGCTTAAATCCGCCAAATGGAATGTTCATTCCAAGTGCATCTACTGTGTTTACGGAAACCGTTCCTGCGTGCAGCGCATCCGAAACTCGATGTGCTCGGCCTAAGTTTGATGTCCACACGGAAGCCGCTAAGCCATAGATGCTGTTATTTGCAATTGAAATTGCCTCTGCTTCGGTTTCAAACGTGAGAATCGAAAGTACTGGTCCAAAGATTTCATCATTCGCAATGGAGCTTTGCAGTGGAACATTTGTGAATACGGTTGGCTCGATGTAGCAATCAGATCCATCGATTGTGAGTCTCGAGCCACCATAAGCAAGTTGGGCTGAATTAGATCCGCTAGAAATGAATTCAGCGACACGGCCAGTTTGATTACGGTCTACCAATGGACCCATTGTTGTTGCCGGGTCTAATGGATTGCCTAACTTGATTTTCTTAGCCTGATTAATCACAAGCTCAGTAAATTGTTCGGCAATACTCTTTTCAACTAGCAATCGAGAATTTGCAGAACAGACTTCACCTTGATTAAAGAAGATTGCTCGGGCTGCAAACTCTGCTGCTTCTTCTAAGTTCGCAGTGTCGGCAAATACTAAGTTTGGACTCTTTCCGCCGCACTCTAGCCAGACTTGCTTCATGTTTGATTCACCTGAGTACTTCATGAAGTACTTACCAACTTGAGTGGAACCAGTAAAGGTGATCACATCTATATCTGGATGCAGACCAACTAATGCGCCAGTGGTTTCACCCTGACCTGTCACAACGTTAAGTGTTCCTTCGGGTAATCCCGCTTCGAGAGCTAGCTCAGCAAGACGAAGTGAAGAAAGTGGTGATTGTTCAGCCGGTTTTAGTACCACTGTGTTACCTGCAGCAAGCGCTGGACCAAGTTTCCAAATCGCCATCTCAAGTGGATAGTTCCAAGGGACCACTGCGCCAACGACCCCCAAAGGCACTCGCTTAACCAAAGCAACATTGCCAGGATCAGTAACCGGAATTTCGCCGCTTACCTTATCGATTGCTTCGGCGTAAAAGTTAAGGATTGCAGCAGAACCAGGAATATCAATTGTGGTTGCATCAGATATTGGCTTACCCATATCAAGTACATCCAGAAGTGCTAACTCGTCGGCATTGGCAAGAATTAATTCAGAAAGTTTATGGAGTGCGCCTTTTCGCGAACCAGGGGACATTCGAGACCAGCTATTTTCAAAAGCTGCGCGAGAACTTGCAACAGCTTGATCAACTTCGCGTTGTCCACACTCGGATACATCAGCAAGCGACTTTGCAGTCACGGGACTTATGTCCTCTGAAGAATTTTCTGTGGAAACTCGTGCTCCATTGATAACAGCACGTCCATCGAAAGACAGGCTGGCTGCGGCCTTTTCCCACTCATCCCGTGTCTTCATTACGTTCCCCACGTATTCCTATCCGTGCAAGTATTTACGGCCTTGAATACCCTTTAACATACTCGCGAAGAGCAGGATCTGAGGCAATTTCTACTAAAGTCATGGCCATTGCTTTGGAGGCATCAAGGACTGCTTGGTCAGCATCTGCGGTGATACAGGCTGCAGCAAACTCCTTTTGGTGATTTACGGCCGAACCACTATTCACACCTATGTAAGGGTGAATGCTTGCAATTACTTTCGAGATGTTTCCAAGGTCGGTGCTGGCGCGATTCATCTTGATGCGAGGGTCGTTGTCGTCAAACACCCGGCCAATTGCTTCGGCATTTGCTTTATATATGTCGTTTAGTTTCGGATGATTTGTGAACTCCGAGTAAGCCTCACTTTCATCATGAATTTCTAGAACGCATCCTGTTGCAAGTGCACCTGCTTCAAAACACTTTTCGACTCGCGCAAAGGTTTCTTCCATAAGTTTGGTTGAGGTTGCGCGGATGTACCAGCGACCTTCAGTAACTTCAGGAATTGCATTAGGTGCTTCGCCACCACGAGTCATTACGCCATGAACTCGGACGGTGCTTGGGAGTTGTTGGCGAAGCAATCCGATAGCTACTTGAGCAATCGTAAATGCATCCGCAGCATTTACACCTTGTTCGGGGTAAGCCGCGGCATGCGCAGCTTTGCCAGAATACTTAACTGCGATATGGCGAACCGCAAATGGTTCCGCAAATGCAACATCAACTGGACCTGGATGAACCAAAGCCGCAACGTCAATTCCGTCAAAGGCTCCGCGTTCAAGCATTACAATTTTGCCACCGCCACCTTCTTCAGCAGGGGTTCCAAGTACGACCACTTTCAAATTCAAATCTTTGGCTACCGCGGCTAATGCAATCGCGGCACCTACTGAGGATGAAGCAATAATGTTGTGTCCGCACGCATGGCCGAGTCCGGGCAGCGCATCGTATTCCGCACATAGTGCAACGGTTAGGTCGCCGGATCCAAACTCAGCACGGAATGCAGTTTGTAAACCTGAAACTTGCTCGACAACATCAAAGCCATGATCGCTCAAAGACTTAGCAACTACTGCCGCACTTTCAAACTCTTTCCAAGCAACTTCTGGATTTGCGTGAATTTTGTGACTCAAAGCTAGAAGTACGTTGCCAACTTCATCCACTCGATTAATTACTTGTTGTTTATGGTCTGACATGACTATTCATCTCCTGGAACACCATATGAAGGTGCCGTGTTGGGATTAAGCGCACGAGTCAAGTAATCCTGTGACTGTGGCGCCCAAACCTTGTAGATCTCTCTCAGTTTTGAAATCGGGTCTTCGTCCCAATCAACTCGAAGGTTTGTTGTTGGCCAGGAAACTTCAGTTGCCACAATTACCGCAGCCGAATGCACTGGCCCAGCTTCACCGCCCGCTTTAACTCCAGCCTCCAAAGCTTGAATCAATCGATCGGCTAGCTCGTTATCGGAAGTTGAGCTAAATGCATCAACCATTGCCTGAATCACACCAGAATTAGCAAGCATGTTTCCAGCGGCTGCAACATTCTTTGCAGTGACTTCTGCGTTTATACCAAGTGATTTTGCACCTGAGTAAACCGCTGATTCACCAGTGTTATCTACAACCGTTAATTGGCGAAATTCAGGATGACTTGCAACCGAACTAATCTTTGCCAACGCCTCATGTGCGCCCAGTCCAGATTGCAGGGCATCCAAAAGTGCCGGCCCCAAACTTGGGTCAGTTACGTTTTGACTAGATACTGCGCCAACACCTGCCCGAACATTGGGGCAACGCGAACCCACTGCAGGACTTGAGCTACTAATTGCAACTCCAAATGCTCCGGTGCGCTCGCAGCGAGCAGCGATACTAATTGTCATTAATCTCTGGTTTCTGGGATTACGGCAGTTGCATCTATTTCAACTAGCCATTCCGGGCGAGCTAATGCAGTAACAACCAAACCAGTTGATACGTAATGAACGCCCTTTAGCCATTTGCCCATTACTCGGTAGACCGGTTCGCGGTAACGAATATCTACAAGGTAAATCGTAATTTTGGTAATGTCACCAAGCTCAGATCCACTTTCTTCCAGCAACATCTTGATGTTGGCCATAGCTTTTTCTGCCTGCGCTTCAACATCTCCGATACCTACTGATTCGCGGGTATCAAGATCCTGTCCAATCTGACCTCGCAGGTAAACAGTGTTGCCTGCAACAACTGCCTGCGCTAGGTCGTTATCCAAATTTTGCTCAGGATAGGTGACCTTGGTATTGAATGGCCGGATTCGCTTGTGAGTCATGATTTTCCTTAGGTTGTATCAAGTTTTACGTTAGCGGATGAGCAAGGCTGGCCCATAGGGATTTCATTTATTTAATGATTCTTGCTGACCCGACGTAGCCCTTGTAGCTATGTTGAATTTGAATTTG
Source organism: Candidatus Nanopelagicales bacterium (assembly GCA_044348415.1). Classification (GTDB taxonomy): domain Bacteria; phylum Actinomycetota; class Actinomycetes; order S36-B12; family UBA5976; genus UBA5976. The sequence goes on along the minus strand of JBIKSW010000001.1, from coordinate 8,185 downwards.
ATCCGCGAGGAATTTTGCATCATGCCAAACCCCCCAAATAAAGGCTGAGCCTCTTCTGGAAAGCCAAGGTAAACCCAGGAAGTAGATGCCATGCGCACTAGATACTCCGCGTTGGTGTTGTGGCCTGCCAGTTTCAGTTAACGCACCAGGAACCTGGAGCCAGCTGTAATCAACTGAGTAACCAGTTGCCCAAAGAATTGTGCTTATGCCAGCCGAAGCTAAATCAATTTCACGAATAGGATTTAGTGCAGCCTCAGGCATTGGCCCTAACAGATGTGCTTCAGGCTCTTCTGGAAGATCTAGATTGTTTTGCGCAATGAATAAATCTGCTTCCGTTAGCACTGATAAAAAGTTTTTATCGCCACGAGCAATATTTCGCTCTAAGTCATCTGCAAATTTCAGCACACCATTTTCATAAGAGGAAGTTAATCCAAGCAAGGTGATCCCACTGTTTGCTAAATCTCTGAAGTCGACAGTTTTGCCACCTTCAAAACCGCTGACAGCAATCGTCACATGTTCAGCGCCAGCAGGTGGTGTAGCTAGATCCCACTTACCTAAAACACCTAACCACCAAACATTGTCCCGCCCACGATATCTTCTCGGCGGACGATCATGTTCACCAACGGATAAATAAACTTCTCTACCGGAACGCTTTAGATCCATTGCGATCTGAACGCCAGAGGAGCCTGCACCAACGACAAGAACTGCACCCTGCGGAAGTTGTGCGGGATTGTGGTAATCACTGGAATGCAATTGATGAAAGTCGGTATCTTCGGGGACTACCGGCGGAATTGCTGGCTTTTGAAATGGTCCAGTTGCCGCAACAACGTATTTGGCTTCAATCTCGCCATCAGAAGTTATGACCTTAAATCCAGCGTTGGTTGAATTTCTGGTAACTGACTTAACTTCCACACCGGTTCTAATGGGAGCATTAAATTTATTTGCATACTTCTCAAAATAGTCAGCTACAGCATCTTTAGGCACAAATGCATCTGGATCGTAATCTTCAAATTCCAAACCAGGGAAGCGGTCATGCCAAGCTGGCCCATTAGCAACCAGGGAATCCCAGCGCTCAGATCGCCAGCGCTCAGCAATTCGATCTCGTTCCAAAACAACATGTGAAACACCAGCTTTAGTGAGGTGTTCGCTCATAGCTACGCCAGCTTGTCCGGCTCCAACGACAACTACCTCAAACTGTTCGGTTGCCATTTATCTCCCTAGTTAAAGTGCCATCTCCAACTGTGCTGAACAGAACACCTTCGGTCAAGCCGATTTATAGAGTTTTAAAGTGTGATTGGTTACTTATAGGGATATTCAAGATTTAGACCCACAAACTAAGCAGCCCCACCCGAAGGTGAGGCTGCTTAGTTTAACTAGTGAGTTATCACTGACTATCCAACCAAGTGGTGAACACCTGAGTGTAGAGCTCGCGCGCTTCTTCGCCACAGTTTGGAATTGGGCTAAGAAGTGCCTTGTTCTCCTCTGGCACGATTACACCTGGGTCGTTCTTTAGCTCATCGTTCATTAGCTCAGCAGTACCAGTGATTGCATTGTTGTAACCCGAGAAGTTACTTGCTGCAGCCATGTTTGCTGGATCCATTAACCAGTTGATGAAGATCTTGGCATTGTCAGTGTTTGGAGCACCAACTGGAATAGCCATGTGATCTGACCAGAAGTTCAGTCCTTCACTTGGGTAAATGAAGATGATGTCTGGATTTTCCATCTTCATACGATGAGTGTCGCCGTTCCAGGAAGTACGGATACTTACCTGTCCGGTAATCATTCGCTCGTTACCACCATCGTTGTCAATCACATCAGGCTTAAATCCTGCAAGCATTTCTTCCGCAGCGACGTACTTCGCGGTGTCAGTTGTGCATAGATCAGATGCGGGTACACCAGTTGCACGAAGCGCAGCAGATACGATTTCTACCTGATCCTTCAGTGCGTTGACCTTAGGGTAATTACCCGTGAATAAGTCTTTCCAAGACTTGATGTTTTCACATTCTGGTTCCAACTTGGTGTTACAAGCAATACCAGTTGTGCCATACATGTAAGGGCCGGTGAACTTGCGACCTGGATCAAAGTACACATCCATGAATTCAGGAGCGATGTACTTGCCGTTAGGGAATGATGCAACATCCACTTCTTGCAACAGTCCTAGACCAATCATCTGCTCAACCATGTAGTCAGAAGGCATGATGATGTCGTAGCCAGTTGCACCGGATTGAAGTTTTGCTAGCAAAGTCTCATTGCTATCGAATGTATCCAGAATAACTTCGATGCCCGTTTCGGCTTCAAACTTTTCAAGTAGCGCTGGATCAATGTAGTCAGTCCAGTTGTATAGGTTAACTACGCCAGAGCCGGAAGTTGGAAACTCCCCAGCGGCCGCAGTTGCTGGAGCTGATGCCCCATCAGTTGTAGTGGATTCGCCTCCACAGGCGGAAAGTAGCAAAGCACTAGCCGCAGCCAGAGCTGCAAAGTAGGTGCCCTTGCGCTTGTTCGAAATCTTCATAGATCTCCCTTATGTGTAGGAATGTAATTAAAGAATGCCAGAGGATTTTGAAATCGGATAGACATTTCTAGTTAAATTTGCAAAAAACTGCCCTTTTTTAGTTACAAAAGATAATGCTCACCCTGTGATATCCACAGGGTGAGCATTATTTGGTAACCCGAAGGATTTATTGGCTGTCTTGCCAGCTAGTAAACACTTCTGTGTAAAGCGCACGGGCATCTTCACCACAGTTTGGTAGTGGAGATAGCAGTGCTACCTTGTCTGCCGGCACGATAACTGCTGGGTCAGACTTAAGTGCTGCATCCATGAATGCATCCGATCCGGTGATGCCATTGTCGTAACCAGAGAAGTTGCTCTGAGCGCCAGCAGCCTTAGGGTCCATCATCCAGTTAATGAAAATCTTGGCGTTATCCAAGTTAGGCGCACCTACTGGAACTGCCAAGTTATCTGCCCAAAGGTTCAGACCTTCACTTGGGTAGATGTACTTAACATCTGGATTCTCGACATTCATACGGTGGGTTGAACCGTTCCAAGCATGACGCACATTAGATGTGCCAGCTACAACGCGCTCAATTCCACCATCAGACTCGATGACATCTGGCTTATAGCCATTTAGCAATTCTTGAGCAGCTAAGTACTTAGCTTTGTCAGTTGTGCAAAGGTCATCCTTGCCAACTCCAGTTGCACGAAGTGCAGCAGAGACAACTTCAACCTGATCCTTTAGAGAATCCATCTTTGGTAGGCCAGCTGTGAAGTAGTCCTTCCAAGACTTTATGTTTTCGCAACCTGGTTCAGCAGCAAAGTTGCATGCAATGCCAGTTGTACCGTACATCCATGGAGCGGTGTAGCTTCGACCTGGATCCCAGTAAACGTCAGTAAGTGTGTCTTTGATGTTTCCGCCATTTGGAAAAGTGTTCACACCAATATCTTGAAGCAAATCAAGTTCAATCATCTGAGCAACCATGTAGTCAGACGGAACGATCACATCGTAGCCAGTTGCACCTGACTGCAATTTAGCTAGCAATGTTTCGTTGCTGTCATAGGTATCCAAAACAACTTCGATGCCTGTTTCAGCAGTGAAGCGCTTTAGCTCATCTGTGTCAATGTAATCGGTCCAGTTGTAAACATTAACTACACCCGAGCCAGTAGTTGGGAATTCCCCTGCAGCTGCAGTGGCTTCGCCCGCGCCTGAATCTGCAGTAGTTTCCCCACCACATGCAGACAGTAGTAGTGCGCTTGCGGCAGCAAGTGCAGCTACATACGAGACGCGACGTCTCTTGTTGCTAGCCATTCTTATCTCCTTTTTCGTTGGATCAAATACGATCCGATCAGCACGCTGCCCGAGAACAACAGAAGCAATGTTGAAATTGCGTTCACCTCTGGTGTTACGGTCGAGCGAATCATGCCAAAAATGTAAACCGGCAATGTCGTAGCACCAGGGCCAGCGACAAAGAAGGACGTGATGAAGTCATCAATTGAAATTGCGAACGCCAACAAAGCACCAGCAAAAATTGCAGGTGCCAGCAAAGGCAATGTGATCCGGCGCAAGATTTGACGTTCGTTCGCGCCTAAATCTGATGCCGCCTCAAATGGAGCCATATCTAATTGGCTCAACCTTGCTCTAATCGGTAATAGTGCAAACGGAATACAGAATGCCGTATGAGCAACCATCAAGCCAATTTTTCCAAGTGGTATGCCAACTGCAAGAAACAAACCAAGCGTTCCAACTGCCAAGACAATTTCAGCAATGATAAGAGGAGCACCAATCAATGCAATAGCTACTGCTTTTCCAGCACGCTTCATGCGGAGTAGTCCAAGTGCAGCCATCACGGCAAGCGTTGTAGACAAAATTGTTGCAACGAAACCAACTTGAAGCGAGTTCTTCAAAGCCCGCTGGATGTCTGTGTTCTCAAATACCTTGAAGTACCACTTAACTGAGAAACTCTCCCAGACTGAACCGATGCGACTTGAATTAAATGAATAAATAACCACGTAAACCAGTGGACTGTATAGGAAGAAAAGCACAAACCAGGCAGTTGGCTTGAATCCAGGGAAGTTGCGGAGATTGACCAACTTGCCGCGTTTACGGGGTCTTGTTTGGGTGTGACTCATACCAATTCCACCTTGTCCCCCCGTCGCTGGGCTGCACCTTGCATAATCAAGACGAACAAAAGTGTAAGCAGGATTAACAGCACCGCAAGCGCGCTTCCAAAGGGCCAATTGCGCGCTTGGCCAAAGTTGTTTGCAATAACGTTGGCAACCATGTTGGTTTTACCGCCACCCAACATGTCGGACTGAAGGAACGAACCAAGCGCCGGGATAAACACGAGGGCAATACCAGAGATCACTCCAGGTCTAATTGAAGGCAAAATGATTCTTCGAACCACTGTCATGCGTTTGGCGCCAAGATCATAGGCAGCTTCAGCGAGACGGAAATCAAAACGCTCCGCTGATGCATAAATTGGCAGAATCATAAATGGTAAGAAAACATAAATGAGGCCAATAATTGTGGCTGGCGGGGAGTACAAAATACTGAATTCAATATTGAATAAACCTAAGAACCTGCCAATTGGGCCTTCATCAGCAACGATTTGGCGCATGCCGTAGGTGCGAATCAGGATACTGATCCAGAAAGGCAGTGTTACTAAAGCAACTAATAGATTTCGTTTTCTGGAATCACGGGTTGCAATCCACATTGCCACTGGAATTGAAAGTATCAAGGTAACAACAGTTGTAATCAAGGAATAGTAAAAGGAAGTCCACAAAACCTTTATGTAACGAGTATCTAGGGAAGTAGTTCCATCAAGCTTTTCTTGAATAAACAAAGCTTTGTAGTTTTCTAGCGTGAAAACCCATTTAACTCCAGTTCCTTGCGAAGGCTTCTCAAGGAATGAATAAACGATGATGATGAGAAGTGGAATTCCAATAGCAAACGCCAAGAAAATGATTGGAAGGTAGGCAAGTTTTGGCGAAGACTGGCCAGGTCGGCCACGTTGCGCCTGCTTTTTTGGTGGAGCTGTTACTGCGGTCATGAAGCCACCGTGCGAGCAGCGCGATGCTCTGGGTTTAGCGTGACCTTACTTCCTTGCTCTGGAATTTGCGTTCCATAAGATGCCAAAGAAGCAATAACTTCAACGTCACCAACTTTTACGTGAACTCGAACTGAGTCACCTGTAAAAATAACTTCCGTAACGGTTCCACCGATCATTCCATTGGTAGCTAGCACTAGATCTTCTGGGCGAATTGCTACGGTAACCTCACCCGATGTCGGAATGACGCTGTCTGCTGCAAGTTGGTCAGTAGGCAAGACGTTTCCACCTGGAAGTGAAATGCCACCTGCTGCAACAGTTCCCTTGATTAGGTTTGTCTCGCCAATGAAGTCAGCAACATATGCGTTTACTGGACGACGGTAAACCTCAACTGGCGTGTCAAGTTGGACGATTTTGCCTTGACTGAACACTGCAATTCGATCACCCATAGACATTGCTTCTTCTTGATCATGGGTAACAAAGACAAAAGTAATTCCAGTTTCACGCTGCAGGCGCTTTAATTCAACTTGCATGCCGCGACGCAACTTTAAGTCAAGAGCGGAAAGCGGTTCATCAAGTAGCAGAACTTTTGGCTTCTTAGCGAGGGCTCGAGCTAACGCAACGCGCTGTTGTTGGCCACCAGAAAGTTGGGACGGCATACGCTTGCCGTAGCCGGCGAGCTTAACTTGCTCAAGTGCTTCTTCGACTCGTTTAGCAACTTCATCCTTATCAACATTTTCCATTTCTAAACCAAATGCAATGTTGTCACCAACAGTCATGTGCGGGAACAAAGCGTAGGACTGGAAGACAGTATTTACGGGGCGATCGTACGGTGGTTTGTCGTCGATTCGTTCGCCTTGCAGAATTATTTCTCCGCCGTCAGGGTATTCAAGTCCAGCGATACTTCGAAGCAAAGTTGTCTTTCCGCAACCAGAAGGACCCAACAAGATAAAGAATTCACCACTGGCGATGTCCAAAGACACATCATCAAGTGCGCGAACTTCGCCACCTTCAGGAGTTTGGAATACCTTTGTAATGTTGCGAATCTCGAGATACTTCTCGCTCAATGCGGCCTACTTTCAAATGTCCGATTTACCCACGAAAACATAAGCTTTCGCAGATGAAACTTACAATGAAATCGCAATAAATATTGGCAAATTACTTAAAGTAACGATTTGCTAACGCCCAAAAACCCAACTAGAGACGGGGTCTGGCGGGAGAAAACTTCAAGACATCTCTGGAAACTGGGCGACCGGCGACCATATCAGCAACGAACTTTCCGGTACCTGGGCCCATCATCAAACCCAACATGCCATGGCCGGTGGCGGCGATAACTCGCGGCGCCTTTGGCAGTGCTCCAATGTAAGGCATGCCATCTGGACTGGCCGGGCGCAAGCCAGCTAGTTCATTCTTAACTTCGAGTCGCTCTGGAAGGTTAAGCACTTGCCTTGCGGTGGAGATTAGTTTGTCACTTGCTCTGGAATTCACGGACATGTCGGACTTTGAAGTCAACGTAAATCCAGTACTCATGCGCAAGCCCCAATCCAGTGGATTAGTTGCGATTCGTTGGTCTGCCAACATTAAAGTTCGGGTTGGCTTTTCGATTACCTCGGGTAACGTAACCGATTGTCCTTTTGCTGGCATGATCGGAAGGTTTTCACCAAGCGTCTTGGCAAGGTCACGAGACCAAACACCTGCCGCCAAAACTACATAGTCACTTATCCAAGAGTCAGTTGTAGTTACTACGGTGACATTTCGGCTAGTTGACGACATGCCAGTTACTTTTTCGTTACGGAATGTCACACCTAGTACTTCACAGTTGCGTCGGTAAACCTCTACGAGTTTTCCAGGATCTAAGCCAAAGTCGTCACTAAATTCTACGATCGCTTTAACTGAGTCCTTAAGTATTGGTTCACTTTCTAAACTAACTTTTAAATCAAGTTGCTTTGCATTTACGCCATAACGATTTACTAAGTCCACCTCGTGCTCCGCATCTGCTTCCGCATTGTCGGAAGTGTAGACATACCACTGTGGCAAGTTAGTCCGCGTTAAGTCAGTGGTCTCAGTTAAACCTTCAATGATGTTAATGCTGGTATCAAGTAATTCTTTTAATGCAGGCGCACAATGATCAACATGTGCATCAGTGCAGGAACGTGCAAACTTCACGGTCCACGGCGCCAATAGTGGGCCAGCGCCAGGAGTCATTGCAAATGCGCCGGTGCGACCTACTAAATTCTTGAAACCGGTTTGCACCATGCCTGGAGCGGCAAATGGAATTACGTGACTCGGACTAATCCAGCCAGCATTAGCCAGCGATGTTCCGTAGCTTGCGCCACCTGGTTCAACCACAATCACAGAGGCGCCATCTTTTGCAAGCTCCCAGGCGCAGGCTAGTCCAACGATGCCGCCACCAATTACTGTGACATTAGTTTGTGTATTCATGTTCATAGCCTAGGGACTTTATGGAGTGCGCACACGTGCAGACTTAGATAAATTCAACTTCTTCAAAATCGCCACCATATGCTGGGGCAGCGTTAACCCAAGCTTGCTTAGTACCGGAATCGCCAACCAGACCCATGAATGAGTACATGTCTTCGCGCCAACGGCCAAGTGTGATGCAAACTCCAGAATCTTTATCCAGCAA
>JBIKSW010000075.1:0-4755 GCA_044348415.1 Candidatus Nanopelagicales bacterium | reverse complement strand
CCACGTAGTGGAAACCATGAGTCGAATCATTACTCACATCGAGAATGAGGCACTGGAATCTTTACCAAAGCTTGCCGATGATGCACAAGGTGAAACTGCTAAAGCAATGTGCCTAGCTGCAGTAGATGTTGCTAGCCATGTGAATGCAGTTAGCGTGGTTGCTTTTACTGAAACGGGCAGCTCCGCACGACTGGTAGCAAGGCACCGCAGTCGCACTCGCTTGCTCGCATTTACGCCAAATGAAGATGTCCGGAATCGACTTTCTTTGGTGTGGGGGACTGAAACATTTTTGGCCCCGAGCGTTTCACATACTGACCAAATGGTGGCCCAGTTGGACAAGGTCCTGTTGGACCTCGGCATCTTTAAAATGCATGATCCGATTGTGGTTATTGCGGGTGTGCCGCCGGGCGTACCTGGCTCGACAAACGGCATGAGAGTGCACAAGTTGGGGCATGGCGCAGATAACGCTTAGGCGTTTCTGCGCCCAATAAGCACTGCGCTCTTGAGATAACGCCTAGGCGACTTCTACGCCCAAAGTGACTGTTTCAGGACTTGCCTGCTACAGTAATGAAAGCTTGAAAGCACGCCATCCTTTAACACCTGTCCCGTGAGGCAGGAAAGGAGGTAAGAAGATGACGCACGACTTTGAGCCACAAGGACACGTAGTCCTAGATTCCAGCGATATATCTCGCGCCCTCACCCGTTTAGCTCATGAAATTGTTGAGCGCACTCAGGGTGCCACCAACTTAACTTTGATGGGAATTCCAACCCGAGGTGCATCTCTTGCAACTCGACTTGGTGAAAAAATTTCCACGATTCAAGGTAACCCGGTTTCAGTTGGAGCAATAGACATCACGATGTATCGCGATGACCTTCGATCCCGCCCAGCTCGCGCCCTGCTACCAACCACAATTCCACCAGAGGGCATCGAAGGTCGCTTAGTTATCTTGGTCGATGATGTGCTCTTCTCAGGAAGAACCATCAGAGCCGCCCTCGATGCACTTTCCGAACATGGCCGACCGGAACTTGTTCAACTGGCTGTATTGATTGATCGCGGTCATCGCGAACTGCCAATTCGCGCCGATTACGTCGGCAAGAACTTGCCAACTTCACGAGCTGAAAAGATTCGAGTCAACTTAGTCGAGCACGACGGCATTGATGAAGTTCGAATTGAGCGTGAATCATGAAGCACTTATTGAGCGCCGCAGACTTAAGTTACGACGACGCGATCTTAGTTCTGGATACTGCCAAGCAACTGGCTGCAGCCACCGAACAAGGTGTGGGCAAACTTCCACCACTTCGCGGTCGCACTGTGGTCAATCTGTTTTATGAAGACTCAACTCGAACTCGAATTTCATTCGAAGCTGCTGCTAAGCGATTAAGCGCTGACGTCATCAACTTCTCCGCAAAGGGATCAAGCGTTTCAAAGGGCGAGAGCCTTAAGGACACAGCCCTGACCCTGGAAGCAATGGGAGCCGATGCTGTGGTGATTCGCCACAACAGCAGTGGAGCTCCGCATCGTCTCGCAAATGCGGGCTGGATCTCTGGTGGAGTTGTTAATGCTGGAGATGGCACGCACGAACATCCAACTCAAGCGCTGTTGGATGCATTCACACTTCGCAATCACCTTCGCAATGGTGAAGGTGACTTAAAGGGTGTGAACGTAACAATCGTCGGAGATGTCTTGCATAGCCGAGTTGCTCGATCAAACGTGCTGTTACTAAACACGCTTGGCGCCAAAGTTCGACTAGTTGCGCCGCCAACTTTGCTTCCTTATGGCGTTGAGGATTGGGATTGCGAAGTCTCATACGATCTTGACGCATCCTTGGAAGGCTCTGATGCAGTCATGATGTTGCGCGTACAACGCGAACGTATGAATGCCGCTTACTTCCCAAATGCTCACGAATACAGTCACCGTTATGGCTTGAACGTAACGCGAATGAATCGTCTCTCTGAATCAGCAGTAGTTATGCACCCTGGTCCAATGAACCGAGGTATGGAAATCTCAGCGGACGTGGCAGATTCCCAGCGCTCAGTGATCGTCGAGCAAGTTGCCAATGGCGTAAGTGTGCGCATGGCTGTCCTGTACTTAATTCTCGGTGGATCGGAGTCAATGTAATGACTAGCTATGTAATCAAAGATGTCGCAATCCTGGATGGCAAGCCAACTGACATCGTTGTCAAAGATGGCGTAATTGCCGAGATAGGTTCCGGACTTAAAGCTGACCAAACTGTTGATGGCTCAGGCTGCATTGCCTTGCCAGGATTGGTTGACCTGCACACTCATTTACGCGAACCAGGTCGAGAAGATGCCGAAACCGTTTTATCTGGAAGTCGCGCCGCAGCTATGGGTGGATTCACTGCAGTGCACGCCATGGCCAATACCAACCCAGTAGCTGACACTGCAGGTGTAGTTGAACAAGTTTGGCGACTTGGACAAGAAGCTGGATTAGTAGATGTTCGTCCAGTTGGCGCGGTCACTATGGGACTAGAGGGAACCGCACTTGCTGAACTAGGTGCGATGGCCGATAGCGCAGCCGCAGTTCGAGTCTTTAGCGACGACGGCAAGTGCGTGCACGATGCCGCGTTGATGCGTCGCGCTTTGGAATACGTGAAGGCATTTGATGGCGTAGTTGCTCAGCACGCGCAAGAACCAAGATTGACTGAAGGCGCGCAAATGAATGAAGGCGTAATCTCGGGCAAATTGGGGCTTGCCGGTTGGCCAGCGGTGGCTGAAGAAGCAATCATCGCGCGCGATGTACTTCTTGCCCATCACGTTGGTTCTCGCTTGCACGTATGTCACCTTTCAACTGCAGGCAGCGTCGAAATAATTCGCTGGGCTAAGTCTCGTGGAATCAGTGTGACTGCCGAAGTTACTCCGCATCACTTGTACTTCACTGATGATGTTGTCGAGTCCTACGACCCGATTTACAAAGTCAACCCACCGTTGCGCACTAAGGAAGATGTAGAAGCAGTGCGAGCTGGACTTGCTGATGGAACCATCAACATCGTGGCTACCGATCACGCGCCGCATCCTTCCGAGGACAAAGATTGCGAATGGACTGCTGCCGCGTTTGGCATGACTGGGCTAGAGAGCGCTTTGAGTGTGGTTTACGAAACTATGGTCCAGACCGGTCTAATGAATTGGACTGCAGTTGCAGATCGAATGTCAGTAGCCCCAGCCCAAATTGGTCGAGTTAGTACTCAAGGTCAACCAATTGAGGTTGGTTCGCCAGCAAACTTGGTAATTTTTGATCCCCGTGCAAGCCAAGAAGTGGATGCACGAAAGACTGTAAGTGCAAGCCGAAACACCCCGTACGCAGGACGCACCCTTCCCGGCAAAGTTGTTGCAACGTTCTATCGAGGTAAACCAACTGTGCTGAATGGAGAACTCAACGCATGACCCGAGCCGTCCTAGTACTTGAAGATGGTCAAGTATTCACAGGTCGTTCATATGGTGCCGATGGAAGTGCTTTTGGCGAAGCCGTTTTCTCAACTGGAATGACGGGCTACCAAGAGACGATTACTGACCCTTCGTACTGTGGCCAAGTAGTAGTTCAGACTGCGCCACACATTGGTAACACTGGTTGGAATGATGAAGACGACGAATCCCAACAGATTTGGGTTTCAGGTTACGTAGTTCGAGATCCAGCTCGCCGCCCATCCAATTGGCGATCCACAATAAGTCTTGATGATGAGTTAAAGAAACAAAATGTTGTAGGTATCAGCGATGTCGATACTCGCGCATTGACCAGACACCTTCGAGAAAACGGCGCAATGCGCGTTGGAATCTTTTCTGGCAAGGCTGCCGAGCAAGACATCGAATCACTACTTAACAAAGTGCGCGAAGTTCCAGAAATGTCTGGAGCCAGTTTTTCTGAAACGGTTTCAACTAAGGAGACTTACGTAGTACCTGCCGTTGGAACCAAGAAATTTCAGGTAGCTGCCCTTGATTTAGGTATTAAATCCATGACGCCGCATTTGATGGCTCAGCGGGGGATTGAAGTCCACGTAGTACCAGCAAACATTTCTGCTGAAGATTTACTTGCTGCTGGCCCAGATGGCATCTTCGTTTCTAATGGCCCAGGGGATCCAGCAACTGCGCTGCATGCAATTTCGTTAGTGCAAGCCACACTTGATGCCAAGCGTCCATTCTTTGGAATCTGCTTTGGAAATCAGATCCTGGGTCGGGCACTTGGATTTGGAACTTACAAACTTCGTTACGGTCACCGAGGAATTAATCAACCAGTTATGGATCGCACGACAAACAAAGTTGAAGTCACTGCTCACAATCACGGCTTTGCAGTTGATGCTCCGATTGATCGCGATTCCCAAACTCCTTACGGCACAGTTCGGGTAAGTCATGTTTGCCTTAACGACAACGTTGTTGAAGGTTTGGAATGTGTTGATGTGCCAGCTTTCAGTGTTCAGTATCACCCCGAAGCGGCAGCCGGCCCGCATGATTCGGCTTACTTGTTCGATCGATTTGTTGAACTGATGGAGGGTAAGCGCTAATGCCTCGTCGCAGTGACATCAAGTCGGTAATGGTTATTGGATCTGGGCCAATTGTGATCGGCCAAGCCTGTGAATTCGATTATTCGGGAACCCAAGCCTGCCGAGTACTTAAAGCTGAAGGCCTTCGGGTAATCCTGGTTAATAGCAACCCAGCAACAATCATGACTGATCCAGAATTTGCTGATGCAACTTACATCGAACCGATTACTCCTGAAGTAGTTGCCACAATCATTGAACGTGA
>JBIKSW010000074.1:0-4760 GCA_044348415.1 Candidatus Nanopelagicales bacterium | reverse complement strand
AAGCTGAGGAAGAAATTCTGGCTTCAATCGCTCGCGCGAAAAACGCTCACTAGAACTAAGCGTTAGCTCCAACTGGAAGTCCGGACTTAAGTCGGTTAATCACGTCGACCGCGCTCCAACCTGTTGGGAACTCTTTCAACATTCCTTCAACGTCACTTGTGGTTGCACCCAAAGTTAACAGTGGCGCTTCCTTGTAACCGTCTGGACGTTCTTGACCAAGACCTACGGCTGCAACAAGTCCATTACACAAACAGATGCGCGCCTTAAGATCCTCTTCTTCGCCACCCTTTTTCAAGTAAGGACTATCTGGTTCGGCGGCGCATCGGTAACTGACTTTGCCAGCCTCACCAATGTGGCTAGAGCGTAAGTAGCCAAGATCGCAAAGACGCGGACGTGCTTCGTAAGTTTCTGCATTGCCAACAGTTCCCGGAAGGTCGACAACCTTGAATGGGAATCCAGTTGGTGAGGCTCGATGATCGGTACGAACTCGCAAGTTCCCTTCACGGGCAGCCTGCAACATTTGCTCGCGATACTCCGGCAGCAAACCTGACTCATTGCTTAATGCAAACAGCGAACCAACTTGAACACCTTCAGCGCCAAGAGAAACTGCTTCAGCAACTGATTCAGGAGTTGCGCGTCCACCAGCAAGCCAAAATGGCAAACCGACATCGGCGACCTTTGGAATGTTAGCTTCGTCTTTTGGACCGTAACCAGTTTCAGTGTCTTGAAGTTTGCGAGGTGGCGCGTTGTGTCCGCCAGCCATGAAGTGCTCAACAACAAAACCATCTGGTCGGGTTATTTCATCGCGTGCTAAATAAGAAGCAAGAACTTCAGCCGTGACGATTGCCAAGAATGCGGGACGCGGAAGTTCTGGAGCTTTACCAAATGACTCAAGTGGATTGAATTCTAAAATCGGGGCAGCCATTCCAGCCGGGCGATCAGAATCGATACTTAATTGTCCTGGCTTACCTTGCGAGAAGTCAGTCATAAGTTTTGGGATCTCGCGCGGAATTCCAGCGCCCATCAAGATTGCGTCTACGCCTGCAAGCATTGCGCCATAAAGCGCAGCAGGAGTTGCGGTCTGAAGTTTTTCCAAAAAGTTGATTCCAACTCTTCCATTACCGGATTGCTTGGCTAACCAAACTTCAACGAAGTTTGAAGCAACTGCAAGTTGGTCGTGTTCCTTGTGGGCTTCTAGGCTAAGGCGACGCATTGGGCGAAATGGTTTGCCTTGGCGACCTTCTGGTTTGTAAAACTTAGCCAAGATTTCTTCGGCAACTTCTGGGTATGGAAAGTGCGCAAGCGCTTCTTGCATGTGCCCACCCTCATCGCCATTTTGCAGGCGACGAGTTACGACAGTTTCTAACGCAGTACCTGAGACGACACCGAGTTGTCCCTCATTTGCCACAGTGCGAGCTAAGTACCAAGAAGATACAGCCGCACCCATGCCACCTTGAATAATCGGTGGCAAGCCCAGGTTGTTCATGAAGTCTCCAAAACCTCTAATTGGCTACGAAAACGTAACCTACGCTAGCGTAACCTACGCAACCGTAGGTTGGGACATAAACCCGTATTTAATGGGTTTTGGAGCCGTTAAATCTAGGAATTCTGGGTTTCTGGCAGGTTTTCCGCAGATTCCAGCGGCTTGCCCTCAAGGTGGCGAACCCCTGGAACTGTAAGGATCGCTCCCAAAATAGCTATGAATAGCAATCCCATGGCGATCAAGGTTGTTGAAGTTCCAAACATCTCGGTGAGTGGCCCCGCAACTATCAGACCCAGTGGCGCTAACGCCAGCGAACCAACCGCGTCATATGAAGTAACTCTCGAAAGTGATTCTCGAGGAATGTGGGTTTGCATTGCGGTTTGCCATAGGACAAAAAAGAAATCAAATGCAATGCCAGCAAAGAACGCACTAACCATGATTAGTGGAACCCAGTTAGTAACACCCATAGTCAAAATCCAGCCAGCAACTGCAACTTGTGCACTAAGTGCAATCACCAATGGATGCTTCGGCCGAATTTTCAATGAAAACAAAACTCCGGCTACCATTCCTGCCGAGAGTGCTGCCAAAATCCATGACCAAGGCTTTGGTCCCCCAAGCTCTTCTTCCGCATGGACGGGACCAACTACGGCAAAAACGCTTTCAAAAATCATGTTCAGGATTGCATAACCCGCAACAACAGCAACTACCCAGCTGCGACTTGAGAACTCTCTCCAGCCATGAACTAGATCTGTAAAGACTGTTGGTGAATCTTCGGTTTGCTCTCGAGTCTTACCGTGTTTTCGCAATGTGAAAACCAGCATGCCAGCAATCAAAAAACTAATTCCGTCAGCAACCATTGCCCACCCTGCGCCTATTGCAGCGACAAGAATTCCGCCTGCAACAGTTCCCACGATGTTTGCACCATTTGCACCTAATCCAACTACTGCATTGGCAGACTGTAAATCTTCTTCGTCAACTATCTCTGGCATCAAACCCGCAAAAGCTGGCCACCACAATGCATTCAACGAACCGCTTATGAAAGCAATAACTGCCAAGCTAAACACAGTTGCTGTGCCGTTGATCAACATGATTCCATTGGCAATAACAAATGCGCTAAGTAGTACGTCAGATACTCCGACCACCATTGCGCGAGGGAATCTATCGGCAACTACTCCACCAAACAACATGAACAAAACCATCGGGCCCATTTGTGCAGCCATCACAATACTTAAAGACGAAGCAGTTGCGCCTTCAAGTCCAAGCACTCCGAACGCCAATGCAATCGGCCCAAGTCCATTTCCAAAATTTGAAATGATTCGAGCGATCAACAAGGTTTTAAACGCAGGCACAAGCCATAGGCGTTTTAGGTCGGCAAGCATGCTTATCGAACCGACAAGTCAGTATTGCTGTCGTTAACCCAATTGATTACGCCTTGCCAAGGTGTCCAGCCTTCTTCAACTGCGAAGTGTCCGGCACCTTGAATCAAAACTAACGGAAGATCAAGTGGGGTTGCATAAGTTGGCTCAAGTCCCCTTGGCAACCAAGGATCGGAATCACTGCCAACCAGCAAAGTTTCTTTAGCCGCTTTATGAGCTGCCAATTTAACTTGCGGTGCGGAAAGGTCTAATTGAAAATCTGGAACCTCGCCACATAACTCTGGATCGGCTGGCGCTACCAACATAACTCGGGATGCCTGCTCTTTGAGAATTTCGCTCTGCGCAATGTGTAGCCAAGTTAAGCAACCAAGTGAGTGCCCGAACACGATTAGCTCGCCATCTCCTGCTTCCTTGAGCATGTCTAGTTCCACTTTCAAAACTGCAAGCCACTTAGCCAAACTGGGCAATTCAGTGTCTGGCAACTGTGGGTAGGCAACCACATGGCCTTCTTTACGAAGAGCAGTGGCCAATAGCCGATGCCAGTGACCATCGGGACGTTCGTTGCCCCAGCCATGAATAATCAATACCCGCTTCACGTATGCAACATTAGCGGTCGCCGCAATAGGTCTTCGCCGTAGAATAAGGAAATGGCTGAGTATCAAATTACCTATTGGCGCGACTTTCCTTCAATGGTTGTGGCTCGAAGTGGCGATGAGACTGTAAAGGTTTCGTTGGCAAGTCGGTTTCAAGAGGCAATTGATGAGGCAGCCATGCGGTTAGACGCTGCAGATGCCGATGCATATTTAGATGGTTGGATCCGTAGTGACTGGACACCTGCAGATGGCGAGCCCGCCGAGGTTGCAGAACGCATAAGTGCTGATCTAGAAAATTCACTAGATGAAGTAGCACTTCAAGCAATGCTCGACAAACTTTCCTAATTAAGGGGTAGACATGGCAAACGTTTATGAATGGCTAGATGCCGGCAACACACTTGTTGGTGATGGTGCCATGGGTACTGCACTGCAGGATCTTGGCTTAATCGATGGTGGCGCTCCAGAGTTATGGAACGTTGATGAAGCAGCAAAGGTTGCTTCAGTACTCGAAGGCTATGCAGCCGCAGGTGCCAACGTAGTTACAACAAATACTTTTGGTGGAACTAAAGGTCGTCTAGAAATGCATGACCTAGGTGATCGAGTTTTTGAACTAAACAAGGCAGGCTCTGAAGTTGCTCGATCTGTTGCAGATAAATATGAAAACGTATTTGTTTTTGGTGACGTCGGCCCATCTGGTGAGTTGATGGAACCAATGGGAACTTTAACTCCAGAATCTGGCAAAGAACTTTTCGCTGAACAGATTAAAGGACTCGTAGCTGGTGGCTGCGATGCAATCTTGATTGAAACTATGAGCGATCTTGGTGAAGTAGCCGCAGCAGTTGCTGCCGCGCAAGAAGTTGCACCAGGAATGCCAATCGTTGCAACTCTAAGTTTTGATACAAACCTTCGCACCATGATGGGTGTTAAGCCAGCTCAGGCAATCACAGAAATTGCTGCAATGGGTGTTCGTTTGATCGGTGCAAACTGTGGTCGTGGTACTGACGAAATGCGTGTGATCGCAAGTGAACTTGCAGATGCAAAGCCTGCGGATGTGCACGTATTCATTCAGTCCAATGCAGGTTTGCCTCAGTTAGTTGGTGCTGACTTTGTTTACACCGGCACACCAGCTGAAATGGGTGAGTTTGCATTAGAGATGAAGGCACTTGGAATCAATGCGATTGGCTCCTGCTGCGGTTCAACTCATGAGCACACCGCAGCAATTGCTGGAGCTCTCAAGTCCTAAATGACTGAAGCACCTGATCGTGGCGACTTAGGCCCGGGCGAGTTTTATCCGGTCGTTGGAGTTGG
>JBIKSW010000073.1:0-4774 GCA_044348415.1 Candidatus Nanopelagicales bacterium | reverse complement strand
GTTTTCGCACTAAGTTTCAGAGAAACGCTTTGTGTGGATTTGTGTCTGCACAGTCATTATTGCGATTTGAAACCGGAAGGAGTTCCCACGTGGATCTCGGAGTATTTATTCCAATTGGCAACAATGGTTGGCTGATCTCAACTACGTCGCCGCAATACAAGCCGTCCTACGAGCTAAACCTTGAATGTGTTCAGCGTGCAGAAAAATATGGCTTTGAGTTCGCACTTTCAATGATCAAGCTTCGTGGCTTTGGTGGACAGAGTGAATTCTGGGACTACAACCTAGAGTCATTCACTTTGATGGCTGCACTTGCTGCAAAGACTGAAAAGATCAAACTTTTCGCATCAACCGCAATTCTTACCTTGCCACCAGCGATTGTTGCTCGTATGGCGACAACCATTGATTCCATCGCGCCAGGTCGATTTGGTGTAAACATCGTGTCCGGTTGGGCAAAGGGTGAATACGATCAAATGGGTCTATGGCCAGGAGACGAATACTTCGGCTACCGCTACGAATACTCCGAGGAGTATGTACGCGTTATGCAGGAACTTTGGAGCAAGGGTTCATCTGACTTCAAGGGTCAGTTCTTCAAGATGGATGACTGCGTGATGTTGCCAAAGCCTTCGTCAAAGATCCCATTAGTTTGTGCCGGTCAGTCAGAGCGCGGTATGCGCTTCTGTGCTGAATATGGTGACTACCAGTTCATTCTGGGCACCGGTGTAAATACACCGACTGCCTTTAAGCCTTCAGCAGACCAGCTACTTCGCGCTGCAAAGGAAACTGGCCGTGACATCGGCGCTTACGTGCTGTTCATGGTAATCACAGACGAAACGGACGAAAAGGCCATGGCTAAGTGGAAGCACTACAACGCTGGCGCAGATGCTGGCGCATTGTCATGGATGGCTGGTCAAGCTGCCGCGGACACAACTAATGCAGATGGTTCCAGTACCGCAGCCACAATCGCACTTCCAGAAGGTGCAATCAACTTCAATATGGGAACACTTGTTGGCTCATACGCCTCAGTTGCTCGCATGTTGGACGAAATTGACACAGTTAATGGCGTTAAGGGTGTCATGTTGACATTCGATGACTTCGTAACTGGCATGGACATCTTCGGTACAAAGGTTCAGCCTTTGATGAAGACCCGCGTAGGCAAGTAATACCTCTCGTTAAAAAACGAGCACCTGCATTTGCAGGTGCTCGTTTTTTTATTTCTCAATTCTTATTCAGGATCTGGTTGGCCAAGGATTTCCTCGCGAGCCGCTAAAACGTGGGCACGCATAACACTTGAGGCCCAGACTTCATCGCCTGCTTTCATGGCATTAACAATCTCACGGTGATGGTGCAGGCTGCGCTGTAGCGCTTCAGGGGAGTAAACCTTGTAGGTCTGCATCACGATTGGTACGTGGATCAAAGTTTCGATCAAAAGTCCAAGTCGAGTTGAATTCGACATCTCAATTATCTTGCCGTGAAAGATTCGGTTTCGAGCAGCTAGCGCCGGCAATCTAGTTTCCGAAGAAAGCTCCGTCGCGGCTAACTCTTCCATTTCGGTGCAAATGTTTTCTAGGAATTCAATTTCCGCAGCCGAAGCTCGGGGCGTTGCTAGTTCACAAGCATGCGATTCGAGAATTGACCGAAGATCAAAAATTTCGCGCAGATCATGAACGTCCCACTCGGCAACACGAGCACCTCGGTTAGGCGAAACATCAACCAGACCCTCAGCCGCTAATCGACGAAGTGCTTCCCGCACTGGAGTGCGAGAAATGCCCATGCTGACGGCAAGATCTTCTTCGACTAATCGCTCCGAATTGGAGAGTTCGCCAGTGAGGATGGCAGTTCGAATCTGTTCGTAAACCGTAGTTGCGATCTTTGCCATGTTTTTGCTCCCGAAAGCTTGCGGCTACTTGCGAGACCAGGTTGCAAATTGTTCAACCTGACGTCCAACAGTTTCAAGGTTACTTCGTGCACCCTCATCATCTGTGGTGCCGTCAGCAGAAAACTTTGTGATTGAGGCATTGATAGTTGCGCCTAGCGGTGTTGGCCAGGCTCGTAGTGCGTGCGCAACAACGCGAATTTGCAACAAAGTCGTTGCTGTTGCTTGCCAACCGTAGGCAACCGATATACATCCAACTGCCATGCCATCTAGGTAAACCCGAGGACCTTCGCGAAGATCTTCAATGTAATCAAGAGCGTTCTTGATCATGCCGGACATACCACCGTGGTAACCAGGTGTGCTGATAATCAAACCGTCAGCAGCAGCAACTGCCTCAAGAAACTTCTTAGCGTTATCGCTGCGATCAGGAGTTTCGGTGTCATAGATCGGGAACATCAGGTCGCGACCCGTGATGTAAGTGACTTTTGCGCCAGCACCTTCAGCGCCACGACCCGCAACGCGAAGAGCTTGTTCACTTGAAGAACCTGGGCGAGTGCTGCCACCAATGGCAAGAATGTTGATTGTCATATTTAGTTACCTGACTTTCCTGCTGCGACCCAGCTAGCAACTTGTGCTAACTGACGACCTTGCACGAAGCAGGCCTTCAATGAATCTTCATCTGGAACTGAACCCTTGCGAGAAACATGTGAGGCACCGTATGGATTGCCAGAAACTTTGCTTACATGGTCATCGCCATATCCAAGCGGCATGATTAGCGAACCCCAGTGGTAGAAGTGATTGTTAATCGCCAAAGTTGTTGACTCTAAGCCGCCATGAGCTGTTGATGCTGTAGTGAATGCTGTTCCAACAGTGTTAACAAGCGCACCCTTGAACCAAAGTCCACCAGTTGTGTCTAGGAAAGATTTCAACTGGGATGCTGGTCCACCAAAGCGAGTCGGGCTGCCCAGGGCAATTCCGTCAGCCCATTCCAAATCATCAAGAGTTGCAAGTGGCTCGTTAGCCATCTCATCAAAGTGAGCTTGCCATTTTGGGTTGCTAGCAATTGCATCAGCTGGAGCAGTTTCCGCGACGCGACGCACACGAACTTCGGCGCCTACGCTGGCGGCACCTTCACCAATGGCATTAGCCATAGCGGCGATGTTGCCAGTTGCTGAGTAATAAACGATGGCGATATTTGTCATGCTTTTTCCTTAGCTGGGAATTGGCCAGCACGGCCAAGTAGTGCGGGTGCATCTTTCTCAAGTGCTTTAGATAACCATGATGCCGTACTTACCAATGCATCATGATTTAGCCCAGTTGTTACACCGGAACGCTCAAGCATGTAGTTCAAATCTTCAGTGGCTATGTTTCCAGTTGCGTTAGGTGCGAACGGGCAACCACCAAAGCCGCCGACACTGCTGTCAAAACCAACAACACCGGCTTCTAATCCAGCCAAAGCATTCGCGTATCCGTTATTGCGAGTGTTGTGAAGGTGTAGACGCATCGGTTCAGTTGCAAAGCGCTCACGAACTGCCGCAGTTAATGCACGTACCTGCCATGGCACGCCAACGCCGATAGTGTCGGCTAATCCAACTTCAGCAAGATGTAGTCCAACCATGCCATCCAAAACCCGAGCGATTTGATCAGTTGGTACTTCGCCTGCAAACGGACATCCAAAAGCCACAGCAACTGTCATCGTTAGTGGAACATTTTCTTCTTTACAAACATCAGAAACTTCTTTTGCCAGAACCAGCATTTCTGCCACAGTTACGTTTTGGTTAGCCAAACTCATCTCGTCAGTGCCCGGAATGACCAAATGCACTTCGTCTACTTTGCTATCCAGGGCTCGATCCAGGCCCTTGCGATTCAAAATCAAGCCTGAATAAGAAACGCCGTTATCGCGAGGAAGTCCAGCCATCACTTCTTCGGCATTGGCCATTTGAGGCACTCGAGTTGGGTGCACGAAGGCCACAGCTTCAATTCGCTTGGTTCCGGCGTTACCAAGCTGGGTGATTAAGTCGATTCGCTGATCTACCGAAAGCGGGATTTTTTCGTTCTGAAGGCCATCTCGAGGAGAAACTTCAATGATGGAAATATCGCTACGAGGAGTGGGTATTGTGGCGGTCATATGGCTATTCTCGTACGAGATGGTATACAAGTCCACCTGAATTCAGATATGGATTTCCCAGATTTATCGGGTTTTTTCGAATTTGGGTGGCAGATACGTTAAATTTTGTATACAAATAGAGCAACCAATCGAAAAGGAACAACCGTGACTGGACCATTAAGTGACCTACGACTAGTTGAACTCGGTCAATTACTTGCCGGGCCATACTGTGGCCAGCTCCTAGGTGACTATGGCGCGGAAGTTATCAAGATTGAAGATCCAAAGCGTGGCGACCCACTTCGCGACTGGGGTCAAGAAAAGGCGCACGGCAAGTCTCTCTGGTGGCCGATCGCTGCTCGCAATAAGAAGTGTGTAACCGCTGACTTGCGCACACCTGAAGGCCAACAGATCGTAAAAGAACTTGTTGAGCAGTCCGACATGCTCCTCGAAAACTTTCGTCCCGGCACACTTGAGCGTTGGGGACTTGGTTACGACGTTTTGTCCAAAATCAACCCGGGCCTAATTTTGATTCGAGTCAGTGGCTACGGACAAACCGGACCTTATGCACCACGACCAGGCTATGCATCAGTTGGCGAAGCAATGGGTGGACTTCGATATGTAATTGGTGAACCAGATCGCATGCCGGCTCGTGCAGGCATTTCTCTAGGTGACTCACTAGCTGCAACTTTTGCAACGCTTGGCGCATTGGCCGCGTTGCACTCAAAGGAAAAGACTGGCAAGGGCCAGGTCATTGATGCTTCTATCTATGAGTCAGTAATGGCTTACATGGAATC